>NZ_JAKSDZ010000011.1 GCF_023509475.1 Aestuariirhabdus haliotis
GTACTGCCAGGTTCTTCTTGGATTGTTGTAGCGTGGCATTGGATACCTCATCTTCAGTTAGATGTTGGTATCCGTTAAAGCGGGGGAGGTTCACAACCCTTATCTTTAGCTTGTTTGGCCAGGTCCATTCTGAATTGCCCTAGCCATCAATCGAGCGGAACTTCTCCTCGATGCCGTTAATATAAGTATCACTCACCTGGACCGCCTCTTCGTCGTACTCAAACTGGGTTTCGGCGAGAGGCAGCGTGACGTTGAATAGCACACCGGTGTTATCCAGCGGAATCAGCGTTAATTTGCTGGAGCGCTTACGCGCCTGAATCTCAATCGCCCAACGGGGAATATGAGGATGATCCGGGTCGAGCACATGGGTGGTTTCATTCACCGGAAAATCCCGATAGGCATGGGTTTGGCCCGATGAGCGAGCGGTAATCTCCACGCTCTTGATGGCGCGGCTGCGTTTCCATTCAACGGTACGCTGCTCGACGTGCTCAGAATCACTGCGTTCTTCATCCTGATGCTCGGATTGCAAATGACAGCACAGACGTTGCTCGTCATCCAGCGCAATGTCGACCATTTCGGTTATCACTTCAGGCCCCGCAAATCCGGAGCCCTCAAACTCGATACGTACGGAGTAACTGTCGGGCTGATTATCAATATTAGAGTGCTCAATGTTGCCTTCGTAACCATTGACGATCTCTTTGACAAAGTAGAGCCCCAAACCACGGCCATGCTGCTCCTTGGCCTTTCGCGTGGTATAGCCCAGCTGATAAATCTGCTCGGCGATCTCCGCAGGAATATGTGGACCCTGATTGTAAATTGCCAGCTTGGCGTGACGCTCGGTAGAGCTGAGGGCGATCGACAAGCTCTGGTATTTCTTTGCTTGCGAACAATCCGACTTGGCCCGAGCACTGTAGAACTGGGCATTCTTAACCAGGTTCTCTACCACCAGCACCAAGTGATTTTCATTGCCGAGCAGTTCGCAGGTTTTGCTCAGGTCGTAATGAAAGGACGTCAGGGGATGACCATGACACCAGCGCTCTTCCTGCTCCTGCATGGCCTGGGTATCGGTTTCGTTCATCAACGGGCGAATGGCCCGCAGAATCGCATTATGGGCACTGAATGTCGGCGTATAGGGCAAAGTCTCGGCCGCCAGGGTATCGGCTTGCAAACGGGGTTTCTCGCGCTGCAACTGGGCCTGATAAAAGTATTCCTCGCATTCGCTCAGTTGATTATTAATATGCAGGGCGATGTTATCGGCGGTGGACAGGTCGAGCAGATCCCACAGGTAATTCAGGCTGGTTAAGGCCTCGGGGTATAGCTCATTGTCGCTGTCGCTGTCCCGGGCAAACTGCAGCGCCGTCAGCAACTTGTCATAGCAGATGATACCGTTATGACGCACTTCGGCAGCAATCCCCTTGAAGTGCATAAACTTTTCATCGTATTCGATGTATTCCAGCAAGCGGTCGCTGATAAAAAATTTGAGTTTATCGGTCTGGCTGGAATAACTGTGCGCCTTGGCCTGCAACTGTTTCTTACTCGCCTTCAGCGCTTTGACCTCTTCGCGCATGTCGCTGACATCATTCAAAAAGCGCTGCTGTCGTCGATAAAAGCGCCGCACATCAATCATCAATACAACCAAGACCACGGCGATCGCTGATATTTGCACGTGCCAGATAAAGAGCAGTTCGGGCAACCGATAAAAGCGTGCCGCATCGGGGTTACCCAGCAAATACAGGTACAGGCACAACCCCAGCAACAACAGGGCGCTGAACCAGGGAAACGGAAAGCGTTGGTTGATCACGGGTTATTCTCCCTCGTTAGCATTCGGTCGCTGTTACTTTGATAATGCATCTCTTTTGCCTTTCTTAACGCTCTGGGTACCAGCATTTCAAACCGCCAGGACTGTCCAGGTTCACCCGTTACTTCACCCAACAATACGCCCCCTGATCCCCAAAGGTGACAATGCCTCGGCCTGATTTACAGTGCTGGATAAAGTGCCCTTCTTTACCTTCCGCCAAATCAAAGGCATGACGCAAGGTTTTTATATGTTGGCGATAGTTGGCGTAGGAGAAGCGCTCCGGGTCGGCGTCCAGGCATTCCGCCATACGGTCGGTGCCCACTGCCCGTGGGGAGGCTTCTACCAGATACCGCAAAATCTTTCGCGGCATGGGAGGCAGGGGGCGTTTGGGGTTGGTCGGGTTCATTAATTTAATCCCGCGCCAGTAGACTTCCCAGGTGATCAGGTCGATGGTCAACTCGCCGCTGGTGATGGTGTCGGCGGTGTGCTGTTCGGTGATCGATTGCTGACGTAGTATCGCCTTGATCCGCCAGCACAGTACCGCCTCGACATTGCGCTGGTGCTTGGCAATAAAATCCTGGGTGTTGGCCAACTCAAAGGCCTCGCCCTCGATGCCCGTACCACTGTGTTCGGACAGATAGATAATGGGCAACTCCGGCCACTTGCGGTGCAGGGCTTTGGAGACGCCGAAGCCCGCCTGGTCGTTGCCCTTCATGCGGGCATCCAATATGGCAATATCGGGCTTTTGCTCCACCCCAAGCTCGGCGATGCGCTGCTTGGCGGCATCGGCAAAGCGGTACACCTGCAGCTGGTTTTCACCACCGTCGAAATCGGTTTGCTCCAGGATTGGACTGAACTTGTCGATCCAGTGGCTTTGGTCCTCGACCCAGAAAATGCTGGCCATTATGTGAACTCGCTCGCGGTTGCCAAGATTATTTTTCCGTTTCTCACCGATTTTTCACCGGTGCCTCGTATACCTGTCATCAGGCGGCTCGCTGTAACCCAAACACCATAACGCGAGCCTGAGCCGTTACTGTTATGGAGAGACACCATGTTAACCAACGCCCTGATGATCTGGCCCGAACAACCCGCGCTGTCGCTGGTTGTCTGGTTGAGCCTGCTAATTCTTGTTATGTACCTGGGACGCCATCAGTCCCATCAACTGCTACGCACCAGTGGTCGCAGCATTCACAGGACCATGCGCCTGTGCGCCCGCTCCCTCAACCTGTGGCAATCGAGCCTGGCCGAACGTAACCGGGCCATACTGCTGGCCGAAGGCGAAGCCCAGAGCCAACGCATCATCGAGCGCGAATTCGTACGCGTTAACGGTATCGTGGCCCGGGACCTGAGCCATTATCCCACTCTGCACCGCCAAATCAGCGATACAGTCAGCAAAATTGAGCAGGATTACAACAGCACCATCGAGGCACCCCCCTCGCCTCCGGCCTGGTTGGAAGTGGTAGAGACCGTCGCGGCGATTCCTCGCAACGGTGATCCGGCGGTGGCCAAAATCCTCGACAAGATCCATGACACCGTCAGCGATGCCCATCGTGAGACCATGGATGCCTACAACAAGAACAGCCAGCAATCTCACAAGACCCTGAGTAAGATGCAGCCCTTGTGGCGTCAGGCGATCAGTGATCTGGACAACGTCAAGCGCAACATCGACGGCCTGGAAGAGCGCGCCGAGGTGATCGACCAGCACATGCAAAACTATGAGCGTATTCGCGCCAAGGATGATGCCACCCTGCAGGGACTGACCACCTCCTCCCTGACCCAGTTCTTTATCTCCGCTCTGGTGTTGTTTATCGCGGTCATGGGCGGCCTGATCAACTTTCAGCTGATTGCCATGCCGATGTCGGAAATGGTTGGCGGTACCAGCTATATCGGCGCCATGAAGACATCCGATATCGCCGCGCTGGTGATCATTATGGTGGAGATCGCGATGGGCTTGTTCCTGCTGGAATCCCTGCGCATCACCCACCTGTTCCCGATCATCGGTTCGCTGGACGATACTCTGCGCCGTCGCATGATAGTGATCACCCTGCTGATCCTGACCATTCTTGCCACCGTCGAAGCCTCACTTGCCTATATGCGTGACCTGCTGGCGCTGGACCGCGAGGCACTCAAGCAGTCCCTGGCCGGCGCCGGCGTGGTAGAAGCCAACTTCCGCTGGATCCCTTCCATCGGCCAGATGGTGATGGGCTTTATTCTGCCCTTCGCGCTGGCGTTCGTGGCCATCCCGCTGGAATCCTTTATTCACTCATTGCGTACTGTGCTGGGCTTGATAGGCCAAGGCGTGCTGCGTGCACTGGCCGTAGTCGCACGCTTGATCGGCAATGCCGTCAATTACTTCTGCAAGGTACTGATACACCTGTACGACCTGATCATTATGGTGCCGCTCAGCATCGAACGCCTGATCGTTCGCCAGCAAGACAAACCCGTACGAGACAGCAAACCCGAACCTCTGGCCCTGACTGCCAGCGATCACCAAGGAGCCGAATCATGAAACGCTATATGATGAGCCTTACTCTTGTTATGTCATTGCTGACCGGTTGCGCCGAAACGCCCCCCGACAGCTACGCCATCTACCTGCTGATGGACACCTCCGGTACCTACACCCAGGAGCTGGAAAAAGCCCAAAGCATCGTCAACTACCTGCTGGGGACATTGGACAGCGGTGACTCCATCGCCGTGGCCCGAATCGACAGCGGCAGCTTCAGCGAAAAAGACATTATCGCCAAGGCCGTACTGGACGAACGCCCCAGCACCGCCAACCAGCAGAAGCGCATGTTCAAACAGCAGCTGGACAGCTATGTGCACGGCGTTACCGGCGGCAGCCGTCATACCGACATCACCGGCGGCCTGATTCAGGCGGCGGAGTTCCTTAACGAAACCGGTGCCGGCGAGCGTTATATCCTGATCTTCTCCGATCTGGAAGAAGACCTGCAAAGCGGTCACGTGCGCGACTTCCCTATCGAGCTGGAAGGGATTCGTGTGGTCGCCCTCAATGTCACCAAGCTGCGCACCGACAATATCGACCCGCGTGATTATCTGAATCGTCTGAAAGACTGGGAAAAGCGCGTGGTCGAAGGCGGTGGTTACTGGCAGGTGATGAACGACCTGGAACGTCTGGATCGATTGATTGCAGAACGCTAATCAATAGCCGACCGGAACAAGGAGCCGCTCAAAAAGGCTCCTTGCGACCTCAGCAGACATTCGTTTCTCAATCGTCTACCATCGGAAGCCCTTTTCCCAAAGACCTTTTTAAATTGGAAACAACGCGATGAGCAACGATAAAATACTGGAGCTTGGCGATCTTGCGGCGCTTGCCCAGGCCAGAATTCAAAAAGAGTTCAGCCAGATCGACCCGGTGATCGGCGTACTGCGCAGTATGCGAGAAGCGGGTTACCCTGCCGATGCGATGACCATCGATTGTTTTAAAACCGGCAAGCGTATTCTGTTGATTTTGCACGACAGCAAACCCAATCAGGTCGATTATCAGTTTTGCTTGCGCGACCAGGACCCGGCCAGTGAATACCAACAGATACCTTTATCGGCCGTCACCGAAGAGCAGTTTTATCAGTGGATCAAACAGTACTTTTCGGACCAGCATTGATCGAACCCATCTGATATTCAGCGGGCAGTTTCGTCAAGACGTACCGACCACGGTAAACAAAGACAACGTAAAAAAAACGGGTTTCACCGTTCGTTAAACTATGGACAGGGAGCATGACTTTATGAATTTACAATCTATAGATTTGAATTTATTGGTTGTGTTCGATGCGATCTACGGCGAAGGCAACATGACTCGCGCCGCCGATAAAGTTGGCATCAGCCAGTCGGCGATGAGCCATGCACTCAAGCGACTGCGCACCTTATTAAACGATGAACTCTTCACTCGTTCAGCCTCAGGCATGAGCCCAACCCTGCATGCCCAGGAGATGGCGCAGGCGGTACATGAGAGCCTGAAAAATATTGCCCAACTGGAGAGTGACCGTAGTGGTTTTGATTATTCCCAAAGCCAGCGCGGCTTCACGATCGTACTGGGCGATTACGGCGAAACCCTGATACTGCCCCTGCTGCTGGATCACCTTCGCACGCGCGCCCCGAATATCAAACTGGAGATCATTCCCGCCTCTCACCAACAGGTGAAGGAGGGGTTATTATCCGGTAGCATCGACATCGCCTTGTGCAACCGGCCCATTGACGCGCCGGGGCTCTCTTCGGTCAACGCTCTGGGGGACAGTTTACGTTGTATTATGGGCCGGTTTGCCGCCCATCCCCAGCCCCCGTTCACCCTGGATAAATACCTCGATTACGATCACATCCAACTGAAGCTGACCCACGAAGATTACCCCCTGATCGATCAGCATCTGAAACAACGCGGTCACCAACGGTCACTGGCCATCACCAGTTACTCGCTACACGCATTGCCCTATGTGCTGCAGTCCTCAACGGCCATTTGCACGGTTCCGGCCCGCCTGGCCCGTTACTATCAACAAAAGTTCGACCTTTACAGCACCGATTCTCCGTTCGATTTTGAAGTACCCTGCTTTGCCGTATGGCGTGATCAACAGACCATGGACCCGGGCCAGACCTGGCTGAAACAAGTGCTGCTCGATTGCTGCCTGTCTCTGGCGCCTGCGCACTAGAGCAACGATTGCTTATCGTCTGTGCAGCAAGCGATAACCTCCACAAAAAAACCAGCAGAGACTGAGCCCTGCTGGCTTAACGATTTCCCTTTTGTCACCAATAACGGCGTTTAGGGTTAATCCCGATAGCTATCAATAGACGGGCAGCCGCAAATAAAGTTGCGGTCGCCGTAGACGTTGTCGATGCGGTTGCTGCTGGGCCAGAATTTCCCTTCGCGCAAACTTTCGACCGGAAACACAGCCTGTTCGCGGGAATAAGCACGATCCCAATCACTGACCAGATCGCCTTGAGTGTGGGGAGCCCGCACCAACGGATTGTCTTCCAGCGTCCAGTGACCACTTTCGACCAGGGCAATCTCTTCGCGAATGGCGATCATGGCGTCGATAAAACGGTCCAGCTCCTGTTTCGATTCCGACTCGGTGGGCTCGATCATCAAGGTGCCCGCCACCGGGAACGACATGGTCGGCGCATGAAATCCGTAGTCCATCAAACGCTTGGCAATATCCTCCTCGCTGATGCCCGAGCTGTCCTTTAGCGGGCGAATATCAATGATGCACTCATGCGCCACCCGCCCATTACGGCCCCGGAACAGAATTGGATAATGGGGCGCTAACCGCTCGGTCAGATAGTTGGCACTCAGAATGGCCAGCTCGGTGGAACGCTTCAAGCCTTCCGCCCCCAGCAGCGCACAATAGGCCCAGGAGATGGCCAGAATCGAAGCGCTACCAAAAGGCGCCGCCGCGATCGCGCCCATGCCGGCGTCAGGACCCTCGATAAGGCTCACAGCATGATTGGGCAAGAAAGGCGCGAGATGACTTTTGACGCCGATCGGCCCCATACCCGGGCCACCACCACCGTGAGGAATGGCAAAGGTTTTGTGCAGGTTCAGATGCGACACGTCGGATCCGATCAGGCCGGGTTTGGACAGACCAACCTGGGCATTCATATTGGCACCATCCATATAGACCTGACCGCCGTTGGCGTGAACGATGTCGCAGATGGCAATGATCTCCTCCTCGAACACACCATGGGTTGAAGGATAGGTCACCATCAAACACGAAAGATCCTCACTATGAGTTTCCGCCTTGGCGCGCAGATCCTCGACATCGACATTGCCCTGCTCATCACATTCCACCAGCACCACCTTCATGGCCGCCATCGCCGCCGAGGCCGGATTGGTGCCATGGGCCGAACTGGGAATGAGGCAAATATTCCGGTGACCCTCGCCAATGCTTTGCTGATAATTACGGATCGCCAACAGCCCGGCGTACTCGCCCTGGGCACCGGAATTGGGCTGCATGGAAACCTTGTCGTAGCCGGTGATCTCCACCAGCATCGCTTCCAGCTCGTCGATCATCTGCAGGTAGCCGGTCACCTGGTCTCGCGGCGCGAAGGGATGAATATTGGCCATCTCGGGCCAGCTCAGGGGAATCATCTGCGCGCTGGCGTTCAGCTTCATGGTGCAGGAACCCAGCGGAATCATGCCATGGGCCAGGCTGAAATCCTTGTTTTCCAGGCGCTTCAGGTAACGCAGCATTTCGGTTTCGGAATGATAACGGTTGAACACCGGGTGGCTAAGAATGGCATCGGTGCGCCTTATGCTGGCGGGAATACCGTCTGGCTGACCGGCGGTGATGGCTGCATCGATCGCATCCAGCTCAAGGCCGTGATCCGGACCTAACAACAGCGCCCATAGCTGTTCAACATCATCCGTGGTGGTGGTTTCGTCCAGGCTGATACCGACCCGCGTGTCGTCGATTATCCGCAGGTTAATGCCTTGCAGATAACCTCGCTCGGCCAGTGCCTGAGCATCACTCACCTGCAAGCTCAGGGTGTCAAACCAGCTCTGGTTGAGCACCTGCAACTGACCACTGGTGTCGCCCATCGAGCGAATGCCGACGGCCAGAATACTGCTCAGGCGTAACACGCGCTCGGCGATTCGTTTGAGTCCTTCGGGTCCGTGATATACCGCATAAGAAGAGGCCATATTGGCCAGCAGCGCTTGTGCGGTACAGATATTGGAGGTCGCCTTCTCACGCCGAATATGTTGCTCACGGGTTTGCATCGCCATGCGCAACGCGGGCTTGCCATTGGCGTCGATCGACTGGCCGATAATGCGTCCCGGCGTCGAGCGCTTGTAACTGTCGCGGGTGGCAAAGAAAGCTGCATGGGGGCCGCCGAAGCCCATGGGTACGCCGAAGCGCTGGGCCGAACCAAACACCACATCGGCGCCCATTTCTCCGGGTGATTTTAACAACACCAGACTGAGCAGATCGGCCGCTACCGCCACCAGAGTCTTGCTGGCATGAGCTGATTCGATCACCGGCTCGATGTTTGAAAGCTCACCACCGGTGGCCGGGTACTGCAACAACACACCGAAGGCATCCTGCTCGGCCAGCAACTGATCCACCTTGCCGACCATGATCTCGTAACCAAAAAACTCGGCCCGGGTCGTTACCACATCGATAGTTTGCGGATGCACATCATCGGCGATCAAAAACAGGTTGCTCTTCTTGCGATTCGCTCGCTTGCACAGCGTCATCGCCTCGGCGGCCGCCGTCGCTTCATCCAGCAAGGAGGCATTGGCCAGATCCATACCCGTCAGATCCATGGTCATCTGCTGAAAATTCAGCAGGGTTTCCAATCGACCCTGGGCAATCTCCGGTTGATACGGCGTGTAAGCGGTATACCAACCCGGATTTTCCAGCATATTACGCAGGATTACGTTGGGCACCAGGGTATTGTAATAACCCATACCTATGTAGGATTTATGCACCCGGTTCTGCGCCGCCAAGCCTTTCAGGTAGGCCAGCACATCCGATTCGCTTCGCCCCTCGGCCAGCGCCAGGGGCCCGGGCAAACGGATCGATTCGGGCACGGTATCATCGATCAGCGCATCGACCGACTCCAGCTGCAAGCTCTCCAGCATCTGCTGAATCTGTGACCCATCGGGTCCGAGGTGACGCTCGCTAAACGCCTGCGAGTGAATAAGCGCAGCAAGACGGGGAAGTGTGGGGGCGTTCATAGGTAATCCTGTTAACGAGGCAATCGATGGCCTTTTACAAATGAGGTTTAATCGTTTTTGTCATTTCAAGCTTATTCACTTTCAGCGACGATAGCCGCGTAGGCGGTGGCGTCGAGCAAATCGTTCAGTTCGCTCGCATCGGCCAGCTTGATTTTGGCAATCCAGCCGTCACCGTAGGGATCTTCATTGACCGTTTCGGGGGCATCGTCCAGGGCATCATTAACCGCGATCACTTCGCCGGCAACCGGGCTGTAGATATCGGACGCCGCCTTCACCGATTCCACCAGGGAAAACTCTTCACCGACTTCCAGCACCCGTTCCAGTTCGGGCAACTCAACAAATACCACATCGCCCAACAGCTCCTGGGCGTGGTCGGAAACGCCGAGGGTAACCGTACCATCGCCGTTATCCAACACCCATTCGTGGCTCTTCGCAAAACGTAAATTCTCGGGAATAGTACTCATCAATCCGTTCCTGACTTGGGTTAAAGGTTTGAATAAAAAGTGTGTAAATGGTTGCGCCGCTGCCCCGATCTCTGCTGCGAACAACGGCGACCTTATCGAATAGGCCAATGACTAACGATACAGCGGAAAACGGCCACAGAGCGCTTCCACTTTTTGCAGGACCTGCTGCTCTACGGCGCTGTTGTCATCGGGGTTGGCGGCCAGACCGTCGAGCACATCGCTGATCAGATGGCCGATCTGGCGAAACTCTTCGACACCAAAACCGCGACTGGTACCAGCGGGGCTACCCAGACGAATGCCCGAGGTCACCATCGGTTTTTCCGGGTCGAAGGGAATGCCGTTCTTGTTGCAGGTGATGCCGGCGCGTTCCAGGCTTTCCTCAACGGTATTGCCTTTCAAGCCTTTGGGGCGCAAATCCACCAGCATCAAATGGGTGTCGGTGCCGCCGGTGACAATGTCGCAACCGCGCTCGACCATCACCGCCGCCAGCGCCTGGGCGTTATCGATCACCCGCTGGATGTAATCGGAAAATTCCGGCTGCAGGGCTTCACCAAACGCCACGGCCTTACCAGCAATCACGTGCATCAACGGGCCACCCTGCAAACCGGGGAACACCGCCGAGTTAATTTTCTTGCCCAACTCCAGATTGTTGGACAGGATCATACCGCCCCGGGGACCACGCAGGGTTTTGTGGGTGGTGGTCGTCACCACATCGGCGTGGGGTAATGGGCTCGGATGTTTGCCGGCGGCAATCAGGCCGGCGATGTGCGCCATATCCACCATTAAATAGGCACCGACCTTATCGGCAATGTTGCGAAAGCGGGCGAAGTCCAGCTGGCGCGGAATCGCCGAACCACCGGCAATAATCATCTTGGGTTTGTGCTCCACCGCCAGGGCCTCGACGGCGTCGTAATCGATCAGGCAATCGCTCTCGCGCACGCCGTATTGCACGGCATTAAACCACTTGCCGGATAGCGCCGGACGCGCGCCATGGGTCAGGTGACCACCGGCATCCAGCGACATACCCAGAATGGTATCTCCGGGCTGTAACAGCGCCAGCATCACCGCACCGTTGGCTTGCGCACCGGAATGAGGCTGCACGTTGACGAACTCGCAATCAAAAATCTTTTTGGCCCGCTCAATCGCCAGGGACTCCACCTCATCGACGTATTCGCAGCCACCGTAGTAGCGACGGCCGGAATAACCTTCGGCGTATTTATTGGTCAATACCGTACCCTGGGCTTCCATCACCGCCTTGGAGGTGATGTTCTCGGAGGCGATCAGTTCGATCTGGCGCTCCTGACGGTCAAATTCGCGAGTCACCGAGGCCTGGATATCCCCATCCACCTCAGACAGGGATGCTGAAAAGAAACGTTCGCGATGGGAATCGTTTTGGTAAAGGTTACTGTTGCTCATCTTTTTCCCTCTCTGTTCGGGGTATTTTGTTGCTGTGGACTGCGTTGCTTTTTCACTGAGACGCCATCTAATCGTTCACATTCGTACGAGCAGGCATCAATTATCCGGGACTAGCAGGCGACGACGTTAACCGCCAGCCCTGCCTCGGAAGTTTCCTTGTATTTGGCTTGCATATCGGCGCCGGTCTGGCGCATGGTTTCGATCACGCTATCGAGGGGCACCTGGTGAGAACCGTCACCTCGAAGGGCGAGCCGGGCGGCATTAATTGCTTTCACCGCACCCATGGTATTGCGCTCGATACAGGGCACCTGTACCAGGCCGCCGATCGGATCGCAGGTGAGCCCCAGGTTGTGCTCCATGCCAATCTCAGCGGCGTTTTCGATCTGCTCGTTGCTGCCCCCCATCACCGCCGCCAAGCCAGCGGCCGCCATGGAACAGGCTACCCCGACTTCACCCTGGCAACCGACTTCGGCGGCCGAGATAGAGGCGTTCTTTTTGTACAGCATGCCGATCGCCGCGGAAGCCGCCAGGAAGGTAAATATCCCCTGCTCGTTGGCCCCGGGGACAAAGCGATTGTAGTAGGACAGTACGGCCGGAATCACGCCCGCGGCGCCATTGGTCGGCGCTGTCACCACACGGCCGCCGGCAGCGTTCTCTTCGTTAACCGCCATCGCATAGAGATTGATCCAATCCATCACATTGAGTGGATCGCACATAGTGGCTTCGGGTTTATCGGTCAGCTCCTTACGCAGCAGATAGGCTCGACGTTGCAAACCCAGGCCACCGGGCAGCTCACCCTGCTCGCGGCAACCGCGCTCGATGCTGGCTTCCATCACTTGCCAGATCTGACGCAGATTATTCTCTACTTCGTCGTTCGTACGCATGGCGCGCTCATTGGCCAGCACCACCTCGGCAATACTCAGGCCACTCTCGTTGCAGCGATCAAGCAGCTCCAGTCCGGTTTCAAAAGGGTAGGGAATCGGCTGACTATCGGCTTTGGATGACGCTTCGGAAATCTGGTCTTCACAGAGCACGAAGCCCCCACCGACGGAGAAATACTGGCGAGAAAAGAGTCGTATGCCTGCTGTATCGAACAGCTCAAACAGCATGCCATTGGGATGTTGGGGCAGGCTTTCGCCAAACAAAAAACAGAGGTCGCTGGTTTCATCGAAAGGGATCTTCCGTTTACCGGCCAGTAACAGGGTTTTCTGCTGGCGAATACCGGTCAACAGTGGCGCAACATCATCGGGATCAATCCGGTCTGGACGCTCACCGCTGAGACCCAGCAGTATCGCCGTATCCGTGGCGTGCCCTTTACCGGTCATCGCCAGCGAGCCGTAAAGGGAGACCCGCACCCGGCCGACACGCTCGAACAGCCCTTTCGATACCACCAAGGCAAGAAAACGCTGAGCCGCCCACATAGGCCCTACGGTATGGGAGCTGGAGGGGCCGATGCCCACCTTGAAGAGATCGAAAATGCTGAGCGACATGGGGATGCTCCGGATACGTTGCCTGGCCAGGCTGCCTGAAAACGAAATTCAACCGCCTGCTTGCGCCCTGCCACGGGGGTGACGGCTCTTTATGGTTATTGTCGTTGCGCGCCCTGCACTAACGCCTGTCGCGCTGCGATCCGTTCTATCGACGGTCACTGCATGCAGGGCCGCCACTATCAATAGAGGCGAGAGTAACCCCACAAGGAAACATGGTCAACTTTTATTTCGTATAGGAAACTTATCCATTAATAGTAGATATATCACCTAAAAGTACCCACAAATTGGTTGCTCTGTGGGATTGGTGTATTATTTTCCACCATATCAGGGCACCAAAGAACGCTGACAAGAGCGTTTCGTTAACCCCGTTCACTTTAGGAAACACCCGGGAGTCAGACATGTCGGACCAGGAAAACCCAGCCTCCATGCTGGACAGGGAACGTGAAATTCAACGGGAGAACGCCCTTGAGTCCAAGCAAAGCGACAGCGAATCCCAGGTTACCGACCTACAGCTGGGCAAACGGGTGCGGGAGATTCGGCTGAGTCATAACCTGACCCTGGAAGAGGCCAGCCAACGTACCGGACTGGCCCGCTCGACCTTGTCCAAGATCGAGAACGAGCAACTGTCCCCTACTTTTCAAGCGGTGCAAAAACTGGCCAAAGGCCTGAATATCGACATTCCCCAGCTGTTTGCCTCGGCCAAGGAATCCCGCAGCGCCGGTCGACGGGACATCACCCGCAGCGGCGAAGGTCGATTGCATCCCACCCCCACCTACGAGCACCAGATGCTGGCCAGCCAGCTCAGCAACAAACGCATGCTGCCCTACAAATCAATCGTGCGCTCGCGCTCTTTCGACGACTACCCCAACTGGGTTCGTCACGAAGGTGAGGAATTTTTACTTATTCTTAGTGGTCGGGTTCGCTTCTACAGCGAATTCTACGAACCCGTCGACCTCGAAACCGGCGATAGCAGCTACTACGACGGCAGCATGGGCCACGCCCTGATCTCGATCAGCGAAGAAGATGCCGAGGTACTTTGGGTGACATCGAGTTGAGGGCATCAACCAGACTTCCCCTGCTCCGAAACGCGCCGCCAAACCACCAGATTTCTGATTTTCCACAGCCCCATTTCAGATAAGCCCCATAGGCTATACTCCTTTACTCTCCCCCCGTAGATAAAGGAAAGCACCATGAGCCAAGCAACCCTGTACCAGCGCCTCGGCGGTTATGATGGAATCAATGCCTTTGTCAACAATCTGTTACCCCGCCTTCAGGGCGATGATTTACTGGGCCGGTTTTGGCAGAACCGGGGCACCGACGGCATAGAGCGGGAGAAACAGCTGCTGATCGATTATCTCTGCGCCAATGCCGGCGGCCCGTTACTCTACACCGGACGCGATATGGTCCTGACCCACAAAGGCATGGGCGTGAGCGAAGCCGATTGGCAGGCGTTTTTCAAACACGCCGGCGACACCATGACCGAGCTGGGCGTTCCCGAGCAGGAATGCAAGGATGTGGTCGATTTTGTCAGCAGCTTGAAAGCCGAGATTGTGGAGTAACCACAAGGCCGGCCACCAGAGCATCCATCCGAGTTACAAAACCGGCGGTGAATGCATTCGTCTCTTTTTCGCCGCCCTCCTTACCAATCCCTTACACTCCCCTGACGCCCCTTATTATCGATTGCTGTCAGTATCACAACCTGATTGCGTTGACGACGCAACAACACTGAACTTGAGGGGCTAATCCAAAATAATACGGCCACTCTGTACAGAATACTTCAGCAATGGATTTCAGACATGCCGTACTACAAGATCGTTCCGCTTGTGCTAATCGCTCTCACACTAACCGCCTGTTCCGGCCGAGGGCATAACCCTCCACCTTTAGAAGCTGCCGCCTTAAAGACCGATATCAAGGACAATGGCCTCAAGCTGTTTGTCTACGAGACCTTACCCGTCAAGCATTCCGTTGCCGAGCAACCAACACAAAAGTCCCGCACAAATCGGCCACCCGGTGGCGGGCATAGCCAGAAACGCCAGGTTCAATCAAATACCAATCCGTTACTGGAAGCCCTGACCGATAGCATCGATAACGCCCTTGAGGACACCGGGTACTGTCGAGAAGGTTATATCGAACTCGATCACTTCAGCCGACGCGGACTTGCTCGCATTCGAGGCGAGTGTAAAGAGGGTGCAACCGAATTAGACCGGCGGCTGTTTCCCAATCAGAGGGATGCCATTATATATCGCATCTGATCGATTATTTCCGCGGGTAAGCTGCACCCGACAGCGGTTTACCCAAATTCACACTTGCTCAAATCCGTGACCCTGATGGTATTCTATAGCGATTCAAGCCCCGAGTAAGAGCCCTACAGCAATGCCCAATGGACTGATGAGTATCGCTACTGGAAGAAGCATCTATTCGACCTATTTCCTGATTGTATTTATGATTGTCGCGCCGGCCGCAGTCTTCACCCCTTATCAGTGGCTGGATGCAATTGCCTGGTTTTTGTTGATCGTTTTGGGGGTATTTATTTTGATAACCGGCCTGATCACCTGGCAGGATGCGGCCCGAAGTGTTCGTTGGCCAAAAATTGAAGCCAAGCTACTAGGTTGCTCGCTAGAATGGCGCACATCCAAAGGATCGAAACGCTATACTCCGAATATTCGCTGCCAATTTACGATCAACGGAAAAACCTATAGCGGGACCGAATATGACTTCAGTGCAAGCGCTACCGATAAGAAAAAATCACAAGCCATAATCGATAACATCCAGTCGTCCACGTCGGTCGCCATCTACTATAAACCCTCCGATCCGTCAGTGAATGTAATTCATCCCGGAACGCATCTTGTGCATTATCTACGAATCATTATCGGCTCAGGGGCCGTCATTGTAGCGGCCTTAAGTTGGGCGGGAATTATTAGCTATTAACAGATTTTCCACGATCAATTTCGGAGTAGACAATACTAGGGCACCTCTGATTAATTCGGATAGATCTCTGCGGATCCTAAAAATGGTTTTTATCAAGGCGAAGCTCGCCGTTCATGTCAAGACCTGGACAAGGGCTTCAACACCGAGAAAAACCATTTTTAGGGCCGCCCTACGGGGCTTTCAGGCGAACCCAAACTCTTTGTTACGCCTTTTTGAAAGGTCTGGACCTTACTGCAAAGACGTGCCGCGATTCTGGATTCGCCTGAAAGCCAGAGTTCATCTGAATCAATCAAAGGTGCCCTAAGACACCTCTCATCAATCGCCGATGACAAGGAGGTATTTATAGCTATGGAAGATCAAACAAAAATCACAACAGGCGGTTGCCTGTGTGGCGCCGTGCGTTATGAGGTGAGGGGCCCCTTACGCGATGTTGTTAATTGCCATTGCAGCATGTGCCAACGTTTGCACGGCAACTTTGGCCCTCACACGAAAGCGCCAAAGGCAAACATCCGCCTTACAGAAGATAAAGGGCTTGCCTGGTACAAAACCTCCGATGTAGCAAGGCGTGGTTTTTGCCGCGAGTGCGGATCGAGCCTGTTCTGGGAGCCCTTCGATCTGGATGCCACAGGGATTATTGCCGGCTCTCTCGACACCCCAGACAAGCTTAAAACCATGGGGCATATCTTCGTTGGCGAAAAAGCCGGTTTTTATGAGATCACCGATAACTTGCCCCAATTCTCAGGCTCTTCAAACGGGGCTTTTAAAAATGATTATAAATAGGCCACATTCTCTGAAGCATTCAAAAACCATGCATATCAATAAGTCGACGACTGGAAGCCACCAACCTACGATGCTCGAAATACTATTTTTTTGACACCAAAATAGTTTACAAATGCAGCGACTATAGAGCTTGGTACCAATGCTAGAAGTGGGTATTCAGACATAGTACTAAACAGAATCACTAACAAGGCGTAAAATGAGAAATTTACTGTAAAACCAACAACACTGGCGACAGCGTATAAAAAAAGCTCATGCTTACGGCTAAATCGTCCTGCGCTCTCAAAGGTGAAGGTTCGGTTAAAAAACCAGGTTACCAATAGCGCGATTGAAAAACTGGCAATTCTTGATCCTATTGGACCAAAACCTACAACGTGAACACAAACATATAAAATCGCTGCATCAACAAAAAACCCAACTCCTCCTACGACCGTAAACTTTAACCAGCGTGGAATTTCGTTCAGAGCTTCCCCCTAACACTGCTTAAACTATTGTAAAACAAGCGTTTTAACTCTCTATGCTTTCTGCTAACTGTATCCAATGTAATACCTGCAATAATAAAAATAAGAGACATCACACCAACTCCAGAAGCCAGAACCGCCGTCGGGATCCGAGGAACAAGCCCCGTCTCAATATATTCGACAATAATAGGCAATCCTAAAGCGAATGAAAGAGAAGCACTCATAACAGCCATCAAACCAAAAAACAAAAAAGGCCGCGTCTCTTTAAACAGAACTCCTATAGTGAACAAAATTCTAAATCCATCCCTATAGGTATTTAACTTACTTTCACTGCCTTCTACTCGTGACACATATGGGGTTGGATATTCTTCACAGGGCAAAGTCAATTCTAAAGCATGAATTGTTAACTGTGTTTCTATCTCAAACCCTCTGGTGTTTGAGGGGAAAGATTTGACGAAACGTCTCGACATGATTCGGTATCCTGACAAGATGTCCGTAAACTCATTACCAAATATGAATCCCACGATTTTCGTAAACAATCGATTACCAAAATGGTGCCCCATCCTGTAAGTATCATCCTGCGGTTTACTTTTCCTTACTCCGACAACCATATCGAGGTTGTCGGATAAAAGCTTTTCAACCATAAGCTTACTAGCTGGAGCAAAGTAGGTGCCATCCCCGTCAGCCAATACATAAACATCTGCATCAACATCTGAAAACATTCGACGCACCACATAGCCTTTACCTTGGTGCTTTTCGAGAAAAACGGTAGCCCCTGCATTTCGAGCCAACTCTACGGTTCTATCAGTAGAGTTATTATCAAATACAAATATTTCGGCATCAGGAAGAGATTCACGAAAGTCCCTAACAACCGACTCAATTGCCGCCTCTTCATTAAAGCAAGGAAGTAATACTGCAACTCGAATGTTGTTATGCATTATTCAACTCCGACCTTTTAAATACAGAAATTTTAGAAAAGGCTTTATACAAAACGTATGAAGACAACAAATAGATAATCGGAAGTATAGGAATGCAATAACGCGCTAAAGGAAAAGTAACCATATGAATAGCTAGAAAATAGACAACCGTTACTGATGAAATGGATAACAAGGAATTTTCATCTGACTTACTGCCTTTTGAAAAAAATTTATAACAACAGAACACTACAGCCAATAAGGCAAGTATAATCCATACAGGATGGGTTTTTTCTAGAAAGGCTTTCGTCCAAACAAACGGTGGATTATTAAAGTATGGCGTATAAACAACTGGGTATGTATAGATATCACCGGTACTGGCTGCATCGTTCCAACTAAAAAAGGATTGAGGTTTACCCAAAATATACCATTCCAAATATTCTTTAGGTGAAGATAGTGCTCGATTATAAATACCGGATAGGGACGCAGAAATACTCGTGCTCAGTTCATGAACTTCAGGATCATATCTATAAGGGTAGCCGTAACTCTCCGGGATGTCGTTATACATCATATTAGGATAATGCCCATGAACCAGACCATTGATTGCCAGCGTAGAATCACTCATCTCACCCAGTGATGTGACATTACGAATAAGCCAGGGGGACATCACTAACGAAAACCCCACCACCAGCAACAAAGAGCTTTTCAGCCGTACCGCTTTTGGCATATACATGAATATCAAGGGGAAAATAGCTAGAACATAATATTGCAGGGTAGGCCTGGTAAGCGCAGCTAAACCAATCAAGACACCACTTACGACTGGTAACCATAATCTCAAAGGGAACTTAAACTGCTTTTGCAAGCAATAAATACAAGCAATCAGGAAAAATGAAAAGAGTGTTTCTGTGATAAAATACGTACTTGAAACAATATGCTGTGGAGATATTGCTGTCATCACGGCCGCCAAAACAGCCCAAGGTAAAGGCATTAATTGACGAGCAATTATGAGCACCAAGAGTACAGTAATGACTCCAACCAAAGCTTGTGCCAATGTGATATTCAGAAATTGCTTTTTTGTCGGATACTGATCAACAAACAAGGATAAGAATAGGCCATACCCCGGGGTTCTTGCAGCATCGGGTGAGGGTATAGAGTCTTTCCCCATTAGCGCCCCTGGATTCTTTGAATATATCCCAAATTTGTTCATATTTAATGCATAACTGTAATAGTCTCTTGCATCCCCTCTTATGGGGTGATCAACCACTGTATGCGTTATGGCGGTTAAACGAAAATAGGCTGCGATAGCAAGCAGCATGAAAAATACTATTAGAAACATACGGTTTGATGGCGATGCCATGCTTTACCCTTAACCTATTAAGAAAATATTTGTAGCCATTTTACAGACCAAAAATATAATCACCACCACAGAGTACTCATTCTATGTCACTTCACATTGGCATCGTAGGCTGCTCCGCCGAAGGCGCCGCACTCTGCTATAAGACCATCTGCACTGAGGCACCCAAACTCATGGGGCCTCACGAGCACCCGGAGATCACCCTGCATACGCCCTCGTTAGCTCGCTATGTCGATTGTCTCAATACCGGCGATATAGAAGGCGTGGGTTCGTTGATGCTGGAGTCCGCTCATATTCTGGCTAACGCCGGTGCCGACTTTCTGATCTGTCCCGACAACACCATCCATCAAGCCTTCGACTGGGTAGCCGAACGCAGCCCTCTGCCCTGGATTCATATTGCCAATGTGGTCGCCCGCGAAGCTGTCTTTCGAGGCTATAAAAAGGTCGGGATCACGGGCACCAGCTGGCTGGTGCGAAGCTCGGTATACCCCGATGCGCTTGCACGACAAGGATTAGATTTTGCGCGCCCTAATCAACAGCAGATTGAGCAGATCGGCAACATTATTATGTCCCAACTGGTGTACAGCGATTTTCGCCCGGAAAGTGTCCGTTACTTTCAATCGGTTATCGATGATTTAAAACAGCAAGCGTGCGATGCCGTGGTTCTGGGCTGCACCGAAATCCCATTGATCATTAATGATACCAACGCGTCTTTGCCCACTCTGGACTCGACCCGATTATTGGCTCGCGCCGCTCTAGACAAAGCCATTGGCAAGCAATAGAGACGGCAGATTAAGGTACCAAAAACAATGAAAACCATTATCTGTACAGAATGTCAGCAAGCGATCGACAATAGGGATCAATTGGCTGTTGCCGGCAAGCTGCTACAACCCTACCACGCCGATTGCCTGGAACATCCTGGTTCCAGTTTGGGTAAGCTCAATCGATTTACCGGCCGTTTCCCAACCGGTTTGGCCTTCTGGACGTTGATGATTTTATGCAATCTTGCTTTGCTGCTGCTTCTGCAAAACCAGACCGAACACAACCCGGCGATTATTTTCTTTGCGGGTGTGTTCAATTTTATTTTTATATCCGCCCGTATTGGTATTTATTTCAGCTATGAAAAATATTTGAAATAATTACTGCATAATACTTAATCTGGTAGCACCCAATGAATCCCGAAGATATTGGCAAGGCTTACGATACCATTACTCAGTTGTGGCAAAGCGATGATTTCAATCGACAAAACGGAATCGAGCAACATCGGCGAGCAATCGCCTTCACCGACGCCAGGGGAAACGCACTGGATGTCGGCTGCGGTTGCAACGGTCGTATTATTGATTTATTGCTGGAATATGGCTTTGACCCGGAAGGCATCGATGTTTCAGCGCAGATGATTGCTTTGGCACAGCAAAGGCATCCCGCTCTCAGGTTCTATCACAACGATATTTGCGAATGGGTGGCTCCACGAAAATACGACCTGATCACCGCCTGGGATAGCATCTGGCATGTTCCGCTTAAACAACAAGCCCGGTTATTGTCGACTCTGGCCTCTTGCCTTAATAGCAAAGGTATCTTGATTTTTTCCGCAGGCGCCGTCGATCAGGCCGGAGAACATACCGATGATTATATGGGGCCCGAAGTCTATTATGCCTCCCTGGGTGTGGCAGGTTTTATCAAGGTTATTACAGATAGCGGTTGTCAGCTCAAGCATTTTGAATACGATCAGTACCCGGAGCTTCATAGTTACTTTATTGCACAGAAACCCTGAGTTGTTAGGCCCACTACAGGATGACCCTATAGACTTTTCAACACAAGCACCGTACCGCAAAGGAACATCCATGACTCCAGAGCAATCACCCCTGGTTCACTGCACCATCGATAGCAACATCGCCACCATTACTATGGACGACGGGCAAAATAACCTGATTTCCCCAACCATGCTAGATCAGCTTAACCGTGCCCTGGATCAGGCAGAAGCCGTTAACGCGGTCGTTGTTCTCACCGGTAGAGAAGAAATCTTTAGCGCGGGTTTTGATTTGAAGATCCTTAAAACCGGCGTGGTAAATACCTTTGCCATGTTGATGGGCGGATTTCGCCTATCCCACCGTTTGCTGTCGTTCCCAACCCCCGTGATTATCGCCTGCAACGGCCATGCAATAGCAATGGGCTCGTTCCTGTTGCTATCGGGAGACTACCGAATTGGCGTACAGGGAAAAAGCAAAATCACCGCCAACGAAGTCGAGATTGGCCTGACAATGCCTTATTCGGCCATCGAGATCTGCCGTCAACGTTTGAAGCCGGCCAATTTTGATCGAACGGTTTTACTCTCAGAGCACTATCATCCAGAAAGTGCATTGGCCGCAGGGTTCCTCGATCAGATTGTACCCGCCAGCGAACTTAAGTCAGAAGCAAAGCGATGGGCCACCCATTTTGCCTCGCTGGATTTATCCGCTCACCGTCAGAGTAAACAACGCATGCGCCGTTCAATGCTCAAAGCGCTGCGCCGTGCCATGCGGGCCGATCAAATCGACTTTGTCATTCGAGGTATCAAACGAATGCTTGGCAGCAAGTAACCTGAGCGGATTTTCACAACCCACCCAGGCACCCTCTCCCCATTTACAATAATTATTAATCCAACAGGATAACCAATGAGTTCTTCCACGATTTTGTACCCCGCCTTTGCGATGTTTTGCCTCACATTAGGGGTCATCTTTTATATGGGTTTCTTGCGCTTTATTGCCATCCGAAATCATCAGGTAAAGATCAGTTTTTTCCGCACCTACGATGAAGGCACTCAACCCAGACGATTACACCTTTTAGCCCGCCATGTTCAGAACCATTTTGAAACACCGCCACTCTTTTATATCGGTATTATTCTTTCTTATCTGACCCACAACGACAGCTTTTCGGTGCTACTTTTTTCCTGGCTGTTTGTTGTCGCACGCATTGTCCATACGTTTATTCATTTGGGCAGCAACAACGTCAGCTATCGTTTTTTTACTTTTGGCTTTAGTTTGGTCTGTCTGTGCGGTATTTGGGTTAGCATATTTAGAACGCTGCTATAGTTTCGAGATAAATAACATTTCAGCCATCGAACAGAAAGACGCGAGTACTATTCGCACCATCGTTTCTAAAAACAGATAACGAGATAATAGCAACAACCAACTATTGCTAAATAAACTTAACTCCCGATATTACTCAACTACGCTATGGGGATATCTCCTGCTTATTCGTTCAGGTGCCTCCCCTATGCTCTCCATCAATTCCAACCGTGCCCGGCTCAGCTTTCATTTTGTTGCTTTGATCTCGCTATTGCTGACGGGCTGCACTTCATTATCACCTTCAACTACCGGTAACCTGGGTGCAAGTCAATCGACCGTAGGCAGTGCCATATATTTACCGGAAACTGATCTGGGACGACCGATTGCTGCAGGGCAAGGCCGCCAGGTCTTCGCCAACCTGGATGATGACAATTGCGTAGTCTTTGATCCGAAAAGCAAAGAATCCAGCAGCAAGGTTCATACCTGGACCAAAACAGAAGCTTATTTCGGTTATCTCAATTCAGACACCAAGGTCGGGGTCTCTCTGACCAATGTCGCTGTGCTCTCGACTTCCCTTAGCGCTGCCAGCCAACGAAGTGTCGATCGCACGACAACCATCGCCGGTTCCGTTTATGAGTTCAACGCTTACAAGCAACTGTTTACCCTCTCTTCAGAATGCATAACTGCTCGCACAGGCAAAGGACAACTCGATCAAACCTTATTGGAAGCCTTTAATGCTCTGCCTTACCCTGTTAGCGATCCATCCCGGACCAGAGCCTGGGAGCCCTATCAACGCTTTCTGGAAATATACGGCAGCCATTATGTCGATCAGGTGCGAGCAGGAGCTCGTTATCGCAACTATACCTTCAAAAAACCCTATAAATCGGTCAATGAATCAGAACTTGCCATTGCTGCTTGTATCTCCGCCCAAAAGTTACCCACCGAGGCTGGCATGCTGTCGCTCAACGGATGCGAAGGCATTAATCAAAAGCAGATTGAAAGCGTGAAGCTAACCGATTATACCAGCAACCCCACCGCTTTCGGAGGCGATGAAACACTGCGAAGCCAGCTTGCCGGAGGAGCCGCTATCACACCGGAGCTTTTGGCAAAGTTTTCTGACACCGCCGATACAGAGCAGGATGGCGTCCAATATTCATTAACCCCTATTTGGAAACTGTTTCTCAATCGTGCAGGCAGCAACCAATCAATGAAAAATAGAGCACGCACATTGGAGGCGTATTTTGAAGGCTTTGTTGCTTCCAATTGCCAGCAGCAATATGGCTGCGGGTGCAGCCTCGTTAAAGATAAGAAAGAAAACGTCACCTTAAGACGCTTTATCCAGACCGATAAAGCCTATGCCAGCTATCGCTGTGAACAACCCGTGGTGGGCTGTCGGCGCGATGAAGATTGCCATTACTCCTACGGTGTAACAACAGGCAATTACTGCCAATGTTACGGTGACCACTGTGTTAATCGTGGCACCGGAGGCAGCTCGGTAGTCAATTACAGCACAAAAATTTCAGGAAAAAATAAAGGCCCCAACAGATCCTGTTATTACAAAGTTGGCGGCTGCAAATGCAAGCATCCGGCCAAAGGTCAGGGTTGGGACAGCATTTGGAGCAATGAATAATGATCGAGCATCGGTTCCCGTTTAACGAAGGAACCAGAAGCGAGCCAAGTTAACCGTCACCGATGCGAACTTGTATATCACAGAGTAGGAGCCATTGGCGGGGACTCCCTGAACGTTTTGGCAAACGACACAGCTTTGATGCTCATGCAAACCGGCGAGCGACAATGGGGGCTTCATCACCATCAATTACCTGGGAAAGGCAGCATTCGCCGGATCATCCTGTTGAGCCTTTCGAATACTACCGGGATCAACACCGTACCACCGCTGACAACTTCGACTGAATGAACTGAGATTACTGTAACCCAACAGGGCAGCGATATCGGTCAGGCGATACCGGGTATGTTTTAAATACTGTTCAGCACGCACTGCTCGTTCAGCTTCTATAAGGGCACTGAACGTAGTGGATGCGTCATCCAATCGCCGCTGCAAGGTTCGTCGGGTATACCCAAGCGACTGGGCAACGCTATCAATAGTGACATTCCCACTAGGCAAGTAGAGGCCGATTATTTTCATCACATCGTCGGCAATATCTTGCCTGGACTCTAGCATCATCTGCATCCGCGCACTGGCAAGATGAGCGAATATATCGATCGATTCTGATAAGACTTTATTATCGATTACCAGTTGCAATCGTTCGCTACCATAAGCAATCGGGCAAGCAAAATAGGAAGTGTAATACTCTAACCGCGCGGAATCAGAGTCTTCTCTAACAAAGTAGACACTTCGCAACGGATATTTATTCCCAGTCACCTCCCTAAGGGTTTTTGTCGTTGCTGCCAGAACATAGTCCTGGAACTGGACACTATTCATTAATGAGCGCAGGGACGTTTCAAACTGCAGAGTTATGGAGTCACCCTGGCGAACTACCTTCATACTAATGCCCGATACGATGACCTGAAAATACTTAACTACCGTATCAATCATATCTTCTACAGTTTGGCAGTTGCTCAGCATCAATACCAGAGGGCTCAGCGTGCTGACATCCTGCTTCGACGCCAACGCCAAACCTATATCCGGGAAATCCAAATACTCTGCACTGATATCCAGCAAACGCACAAAGCCGGCGAGCGGAATCAGGACATTATCTCCCTGTACTGCCTTCATATTTAATCCCGCCAACTGGTATAGCTGTGCCATATTGCCGCGACGCGCCAGTACCAGTTCGCTGAACCGTAACAGGTAACTGTTATTAATGTAGTGAGTGACGGCCATAACGATATCTGGATGCAACCTTCAAGGACGAGGATTCACTTTAGCCATCCTGGCACCAAAGGAAAAACTTTTGGCACCAAATGATAACCCCCTCTCTTATGCGACCGATATGCTCGTCATACCGCCAAGCGCCCAGCGCGACCTCAATAATATCAACAATAAGGTGAATTCATGACCGGTGCAGCATCCAATATCGTCCCACCTCTATCATCCAACTACTGGAAAGGTAGTACGCTAACGATTGCCTGGGGAACCGTAGCCTTATTTGCCGTTATCGTTGCAGGTTACGGATTTCTGTTCATCAGCACTATTCAGGGCAGTGCCGCTATTTGGTGGGCCCTCCCTTTGTCGACACTCCTCTGCTATCTTTCCTTCACGGTGATGCATGAAGCTGGCCACGGCAACATTATCCAGAGCCGAGCCACAATGAAACCATTAGAAAACGCCATGGGCTGGTTATCGGCACTGCCTTTCTTTATTTTGCCCTATCGTCTATTTGCCGCGATCCACGACCAGCACCACGCCTTCACCAACGATCCCGAGCGAGATCCGGACTATTGGGTGGGCTCCGGCTCTTTTTGGCAAGCCTCGTACCGAAGTTTCTCCCAGATATGGCACTACCTGTATAGAATTGCCACCGGCCTTTACCGTAATCCGGCATTTGCCGGCAGTTTTTATAGCTCGATTCTACATTACCTACTCGTTGGCACATTCATCTACCTGATGCTGACTGCAGGTTATGGCTGGGAGCTTTTAATGCTCGGTGTTGTGCCCCTGTTGATCTCCCTGTACGTGCTGGCTATGCTTTTTGACTGGATTCCACACACGCCCAGCAAGCATCAGGGACGCTATCGCAATACCCGCATCTATAGGGCGCCGGGATTAAAATACCTGACACTGGGTCAGAACTACCACCTGATTCACCATATGTACCCACGAGTGCCATGGTATCATTACGAGCGCGTGTTCCATGAAGTGCGCCCCGAGCTGGAAGCCAACAACGCCGCCATCGAAAATCTGGTTCCCCATTTCCTGAAAGCGCCCAGTTCCTACGGTCCGCTGGATTGTAACGAGACACTAAAGCTCAACCTGTGCGTTACCCATATTCGCCACGAAACACCTGATGCAGTAGTGATAGAATTCGAAACCCTCAATCAACAACCACTACGTTTTCAGGCCGGCCAGTACATTACGGTCAGCAAACAGTTCGGCCAAGAACAGGTTACCCGCTGCTATTCCATCTGCGAATCACCCTCTTCCGGTAAGCTATCAATTGGCGTCAAACGAGTCGCTAATGGTTTGATGTCCAACTATCTCAATCGAGAGCTCAAAGCCGGCGATTGTCTGACCGTTGCCGGCCCTTTCGGAGAGTTCACATTGGAGGCGGGGGCGGTTGTACCAAGAACCAAGCCACTGGAACAGTATTGTTTTATTGCCGCCGGAAGCGGCATCACGCCGATTCTATCTTTAATGAAAACCGCCCTGGAAAGGGATTCATGCACTCATGTGCAGTTGATCTATTTCAACCGTTCTCAAGCCAGCGCCCTGTTCATGAATGAACTAATTGCGCTGGAAAAACGTTGGTCGCCCCGTCTCACCATCATCCACGGTTTCGATGATGACAATCCATCTTCGAGTACCGATTGCCACTCAGCGGCCAAACAAAATTTTCTACTACAATCCCTGAAAACATTAGCTTTCGATCAAGTGCAAACCCTGTTCTACCTTTGCGGACCGGAGGCGTTGAAAGCAATGGTTATGAAAACATTGAGCGACCTGTCTGTAACGGAGCAGCAAATACTGGTAGAAAATTTCTCCTTAGATATTCCACAGCCTGAAGGTGTTTTACATCAGGTCAAGATTCAGCTAGCGAATGGACAACAGCATCAATTGGATGTCGCTTCTAACCAGACTGTACTGGAAGTCGCTCGCCAGCAAAGACTGTCCATCCCTCATGCCTGCGGCGTTGGACAGTGCGGTTGTTGCATGATGAAAATCACCAACGGTCAGGCAACGCTGGCTAACCCGAATGCTGTGGCGATTCTTCCGGCCGAACAACAACAGGGTTTTACTTTGGCTTGCCAATGTCGACCTCAATCCGATTTAATACTTTGCGAACAATCGGGGCATATCTGAGTAAAACAACGATGTCCTAAACAAAAGATCGGAGTTCGTAATGAGTATTCTAAGGTCAGGTGTTGTATGAAGATTATCTATTCCCCTCAACATCACCTGCGCCAGCCCAAAACCGAACTGCATGGCGGCGAGCTGGTTACCCCTTTTGAATGCCGGCAGCGGGTCGATTACATACTGAAAGAGCTGGCGCGACGAGATTACTCGACTCCACTGCCAGAGAATATCTACTCCCTTAAACCCGTGCTGGCCGTACACGACAAACACTATGTCGATTTTCTAAGCACAGTCTGGCAACACTGGTGCGATGCCGGATACAAAGGCGAAGCCATTCCCAATGTCTGGCCGGCCCGCAGTATGCGCTCCGATATCGTTCCCGAGCATATTGAGGGACAGCTCGGCTATTACGCTCTGGCGTCCGAATCATCCATTACCCGGGGCACCTGGGAGGCGGCGCTGGCGGCTAAGGATGTGGCGCTTACGGCGGCAGACTTGCTTCTTAAGGGCGATCAGAGCGCTTTCGCGTTATGCCGACCGCCGGGGCACCACGCCGCCAGCAATCAGTTTGGCGGCTACTGCTTTTTGAATAATGCCGCGATCGCGGCGCAGCATCTTCGAGACCAGGGCGCTGCCCGCGTGGTCTGCCTCGATGTCGACTTTCACCACGGCAACGGCACCCAACAGATTTTCTACCAGCGCGACGATGTCATGACGATCTCGCTGCACGGCGACCCTGCTCATGCCTTTCCCTATTTCCTAGGCTATGCCGATGAAACGGGGACCGGGAAAGGTAAGGGATTTACGCATAACTATCCGTTACCACCCGCGGCCGATTATGTCACCTGGGGTGCAGCTCTGGGCCAAGCGCTCGATACTATTCAACAATACGACTGCGACTACCTGGTGGTTTCCCTGGGAGTTGATACCTATGAAAACGATCCCATCAGTTTTTTTAAACTCACCTCCGATGATTTTTTTGACTACGGCAAACGCATTGGCGCGCTGGGTATTCCCACCCTGTTTGTAATGGAAGGCGGCTATGCAGTAGAGGAGATCGGCATCAACACCGCCAATGTGCTGGACGGGTTTCAGGCTGCCAACAAGGTCTGATTTCCGTTATCGCGTTTTACTCGCAACATAGACCGTATTGGTCGATTCCTCGATGCGATACGGGTTCGGAAAACGCACAATATGGGATTCACAATTTCCAAACACCGAACCAAGCAAGGCCACAAATTCGGTTTCTGGCGGATCGTTGGACCAGAGCGCAAACACGCCACCCGGGTTGAGCTTATCGGCCATGGCCTGTAAACCCGCCAGGGAATAAAAATGACTGTTGCCCGGATTGAGCCAATGGCTGGGTGAGTGATCGATATCGAGCAGAATCGCATCGACCGGGCAATTGTTATCGCTGCCATCGAAGCCTCGCTTCGGGTTAGTCGCGACATCAAAAAAATCGGCATGTACCAATTCGCAACGACGATCATCGGTCAGGGTTTTACCCAGCGGTACCAGGTGCCGCTGGTGCCAGTCGATCACCGGCGCCATCACATCGACCACCTGCAGTTTTTTTACTCGCACATCTTCCAGCGCCGCAGCCGCGGTATAGCCCAGCCCGAGACCACCCACCACCACGTCGAGTGTCTCGGCATCGAGCGCCGCAAGACCCAGTTTGGATAACTGTATTTCGGCTTCGGTAAACAGGCTCGACATCAACCATTCATCGTTGAGTTTTACCTCAAACAGGATCTTGCCATCGAGTCGTGGCTCGGCGCGTTTACGCAGGCTGATATCGCCGTGGGGGGTTTGCTGGTAATCCAGCTCTTCAAACAGAAAACTCATGGCAGGGTCCTGCGCAGAAAACGATGAACCACCTTAGCACCTTTATCATCTCACTGCCGTTGTCTGCCCTCACTCAGTATCGAATCACTTCACCACAATCGCGGCAACGCTTGGCATCCCGGGTTGGCCACAGAGGAAACTGCAGCGCCAGAAACATCAAAAATGCCGTGCGCTTGCCTTGGCGGTAGGGTTCAAGCCGCGTACTGCCACAGTGATTGCATTGCCGGGGTAACGGGACGCTGTCGAAAGCTTCGAATTCGGTTTCTATAGAAAGGTCTTCGGCCAGAATCGAGCGCGCCCGCACCTCGTCAACTGCAGGCACCTGCACCTTTACGCCGCCGAGGGCATCGGAATACAGCCACTGCATATTGATGGTGTGCTCATCGGCCACATAGGCCTCGACACCCTGAGCCTGCAAACGTGACCGGGCGATCTGTGCTTCGTAAGGAAAGGAGTAACGGGCGATCGTTACTAGCATTAAGTGGTCCTCCTTCATTCAGCTTAGCAGTTCTACCCTGCGGAAGAACATCATCATTTTGTCATCTGCCGGTCATGTTTTTGCAGCTTGCGAGGCGCAGGATGAAACCAGAATGATAAAACCAAAGGCTATCAATGATGATGCTGTTACAACGATTGCAGACTTTGGACACCCGGCTCTTCCACTGGACGTTTTATCATAGCCGTTACCTGAGCCTGTCATTTCTTGCCCGAACATTGTCGCGCACTGGCGACGGTTATCTGCAAGTTGTCTTACCCCTATTGATTCTGTGGCTGGATCCGGAGCGAGGCTGGCCGCTGCTGATGCTGATATTGCTCGCTTTCAGCATCGAGCGCAGCTGCTATCGCTGGCTTAAACAGGGGCTTAAACGCCGCCGCCCACCCAATCAGCTCCCGTCTGTGGTCAGCCTGGTTACTGCCTCCGACGAATTCAGCTTTCCTTCGGGGCATACCGCCGCCGCTTTCCTGTTGGCCGTTTTGGTAGGGCATTTCCTGCCGGATTATTCCCTCGCTTTATGGCTTTGGGCCAGCGCCGTTGGCCTGTCACGGGTACTGGTCGGCGTGCATTTTCCCGGCGACATTGTTGCCGGCGCCCTCATCGGCAGCGGCATCGGCTATTGCTGCCTGCTTCTGGTGATTTGACGCCACTCACCTCGCCCCCACTCAACACAGGGAGTCAACGATGAAAATTCTCTACGGTATTCAAGGCACCGGTAACGGCCACCTGACAAGATCCCGGCTGCTGGCGGAACGCCTGCAACAACAACCCCTCGAGGTGGATTACCTGATTTCCGGTCGCCAGCACCATCCGCTATTTGGTATGGAGGTGTTTGGTGATTATCGAGTGTGCCGAGGGCTAAGCTTTGCCACCCGAGACGGGGCCATCGACTATGCCGCGACGATACGGCTGAACAATGTGGGGCAGTTCTGGCGCGAGATCCGCCAGCTCGACTTGAGCGGTTACGATCTGGTGATCAGCGATTATGAACCCGTGGTCGCCTGGGCCGCTCGTCGCCAGGGCGTGCCCTGTGTCGGCATCGGTCATCAGTACGCCTTCTGCCACGACGTTCCCAGGCCCGGCCACGACCTGTCGGGTGCTCTATTGTTGAAATACTTTGCACCGGTCGATACTGCCATTGGCCTGCACTGGCACCATTTCAACCAACCCATTTTGCCGCCCATCATCGATACCCGCTTGTCGCCCCAAGGTCCTCGCCAGGAAAAAGTGCTGGTCTACCTGCCTTTCGAACATCAACAGCGGGTGATCGAAAGCCTGCTCCCCCTGAAACAGTACCAGCTTTTTATCTATGGTCCCGGCCTCTCTTTCGCCGATCAGGGGCATATCCATTTGCGGGCACCCAATCTGCGCGGCTTTAAACAGGATCTGTGCGAATCCGGCGCAGTGATCTGCAACGCCGGTTTCGAGCTGGTCAGCGAAGCCCTGCACCTGGGCATTCAACCGCTGGTTAAACCCGTTTCGGGGCAGATAGAGCAACAAGCCAATGCTCTGGCCCTGGAGCAACTGTGTCTGGGGGATCGACTGACGACGCTCGATACCGACTGCCTGCGCGACGCTCTGGCACCCGGTCGCTTGGGCGCGCCCCAGGAGTACCCTGATGTCGCCAGTGCGCTCGCGCAGTGGATCAGCAAAGGCTATTGGTACGATACCCAATCGCTACTGAATGACCTATGGCCCGACCCGCAGCCAGCCGCCATGCAACAACAGGGTTCCTCGCAAGCCGCTTAGCGAAATGATTGAAGGGTTCTCAGCACAACCCTGTGGTTCGGTACCGCATTCACCGACGAAGGAGCCCATACTATGAGTTTCTGTCGAAGCCCCAGACCCGCCGCCAATCGCAGCGTACGGGGACGCTACCGCGCAACCGAAATCTGCTACAATGCGCGCCCCGCTTCCCCCTTTGCTGCGAGCCCTCCGTGACCGATACTGCTTTTTCCTCTCTGGCCCTGCCCACCGCACTGCTCGATACCCTGCAACAGCTCGGTTACGAAAAAATGACGCCGATTCAGGCCCAGTCCCTGCCCCGCTCGATGGCCGGTGAAGACCTGATTGCCAAGGCCAAGACCGGCAGCGGCAAAACCGCCGCCTTTGGTATCGGATTACTGTTACGGCTTAAACCCGCCCATTTTGCGGTGCAAGCCCTGGTGCTGTGCCCAACCCGTGAACTCAGTACCCAGGTGGCCACCGAGCTGCGTCGGCTGGCGCGTTTTCAGCAAAACACCAAGATCATCACCCTGTGCGGTGGCCAGCCCATTGGCCCACAGATCGGTTCGCTCGAACACGGCGCGCACATTGTCGTGGGCACACCAGGTCGTATTGCCGACCATCTACGCAAAGGCACTCTCAAGCTGGATAAGGTCAAGACTCTGGTACTGGACGAAGCCGACCGTATGCTGGATATGGGCTTTATCGAAGCCATCGAAGGCATCATCGATCACACCCCCGGCAACCGACAAACCCTGCTGTTCTCGGCTACCTACCCGAAACAGATTCGCCAGCTCAGCTCGCGGTTCCAAAACAATCCGGTCGAGGTCAGTGTCGAGTCGGTACACAGCCCGCAACAAATTACCCAGCTGTGCTACCCCACCAGCGAAGCGGACAAGGATGATCTGCTGGTTCGCTTACTGAGCCATTTCCGCCCCGCGTCCTGCGTGCTGTTTTGCAATACCAAGCAACAGTGCGAAACCATCAGCGCCATGCTGCGCGACCAGGGTTTCAGTGCCGGCGCCATGCATGGCGATATGATGCAGAAAGAACGGGACCAGATGCTGATCCAGTTTGCCAATGGCAGCTGTTCCATACTCGCAGCGACCGATGTGGCCGCGCGCGGGCTCGACATCAACGACCTGCCGGCGGTGATCAATTACGACCTGCCGCGCAACTCCGAAACCTATGTACACCGCATTGGCCGCACCGGCCGGGCGGGTAAGGAGGGTCTGGCCCTGAGCCTCTATACCGATTACGAGAGCCGAAAAATACGCGCCATCGAAGAGTACCAGCAACAGCCGTTACCGCTGGGAGAAATGGGTGACTTGCCGTCGCAGGTAACGCCAATGCACGCGAGCATGGTCACGCTGTGTATCTCCGGCGGGCGCAAGGACAAGGTTCGTCCCGGGGATATCCTGGGCGCACTAACCGGCGAAGCAGGCATTGCCGGCGACCTGGTCGGCAAGATCAATATTCTCGACCACGTGGCCTTTGTCGCCATCAAACGCGACACCGCTAATCAGGCCCTGGGACGCTTGATCAACGGCAAAATCAAGGGGCGCAAGTTCAAGGTCCGTCCAATGGAGGCCGGTTTACCGCTGGGTGATGAACGGCCTCCGAGACGCCGCTGAGTTGGCACGCCGCCGGGATCTAACAGCGGGGGCGGCAGCAGCCTCAATACCTGAACACCGTTTGTGACCAATCAATGCGTTGACGACTGATGGCTAGACCTTTTCTACCGGCCTTAGCCAAGCAAAGGATTTTTTCAGAAAGCCCTCGGCATCCGTCTCAATAATTTCTCCATGAGCCATAATGATTCGAACCGGTTTCCAGGCAAGCAGACGATCATAATGCCGCCTTGCTTCGTTACGACCAAACAGAAAACTGAATCGCCAATCTATAGGGGTTCTGCCGTTTGGGGCTAATATGCCGGTCAGCCTTAACAGGATGCGCTGGGTAAAGCTAAAGCCATCTGGAGAAAAATTCTCGATTAAATCCGTAACAATGAGCGACTTTGATGCCACATGCAGAAATACCGATTCCTGCATCAAGGGCGAACCGGTAAAGAGAAGCTGTTCAATATCAACCTTCCAGGGGTAATGCCCTGCAGTGGTTAATTCTCCAGAAAACACCAGATCACTTCGTTTTTTAATAAGCTCTTCGGTCCCGTATGTTAATGCCGAGGGATAGGCTTGCTGCCATTCGTGCAGGAATAAATGATGGAGATGATTGGGCGCGATCAGGTACTGCACATCCCCGATCCCATCAATCCACTCTCTAATCTCTTCCGTCAATGCAATAGGGCTATGCACCCACAGCTTGTTCTGCGGCAGTCGTATAACCACCATTCGGGTTGAAAAAGGGATCGTCAAAAAGGGAACCGATGTTCCATTGCAGACCCAGAGGTCGCTACAGATTTTTTCCATGAACTGTCCTCTTATATCAATACAGAGCCCTCTCCACCTCGATAACGAACATCAGGAGTTTGCCAGGGCGCCTCTGCCTTCGGATAGCGCCCGCAATTTTATGGGCGTTCCGATACTTCCGCTGGACGATACGGCTCTTCTCGTACGCCATGGGAGAGAACCAGTTTAATTATGTAGATAGGGGCCAACCATTCCAGTCCGGCAGGTGCAGAGAAAGCAACCTGACCAATAATGATTGAGAGCATAACGATAAGCAGCGCCACCGGACGGTGGAGGTAAAGAGGTAATAGATGGAGAACCAGGATTGAAGCCATCATCAATCCATACCAGAAAAACCCGTAGCTCCAGGTCACATCAAAGCATAATGGCGCGACAAATATCTGGAAATGAATAGCAGGAAAGACAAACTTGCTGCCTACCAAACGACCTAACCAGGATAATTTCAGTGACTGATCGGTATGCAAGAAGCGCTTCATAGAACCCAACGAATTGGTAATAACACCACCCACCATATCCAACACCAGAGCGCTCGCAACGATCAATTGCAACAAGCTCCATTCCAGGTCTTGCCATACCAGGAAGTACAAAATAACAGGGGCACAGAATGCTGCATAATTGGCCAGCGCTCGTTCTGCTTTTGTTGCTCCGAAACCCGCGGTAAAACTAAAGTCACCTGAACAATTCCAATCTATATCTGCATTTTTAACTCTGAACTTATCTATCTGCATCTATCCACTCCAACATTTTTTCGGCTTTTCAGGCAATACATAACCATTTCCGGTTAACGGACCAGACCCTATATAGTCCGATCGGACTAAATAATACAAACACCACACGCACCAAGTCAATCTTTTTAGTCCAATTGGTCTTTTTAGGGTTTATAAGGCATGTTATAGTCCTCACCACTGTGCTTTTTGTAATACATTCGGAGCAATGAGAGACATGCCCAAAGTCGTTGACCACGAGGCCTACCGACAGGAATTAACCACCAAAGCCGTAGCGGTGTTTACTGAGCATGGCTACCACGGGCTTGGTATGCGTGGTATAGCCGAAGCAATGGGGGTCTCTAAAAGTGCGCTTTATCATTATTTCCCCAGCAAAAAGGCACTGTTTGAAGCCTGCACCGAGTTCATCACGCAACCCTACAGCCTCTATGGCCAGGATAGTGATCATGCAAAATCCGACACAATCGATGAGCCATTAAAGGCACTGTTAACAACCCTGGATAATCGTTTCCGGGGCGAGATGGTTCTGCTACTGGACTATGTCAAAGACCGAGATAGTGCCGATATACAAAATGATCCACTGTTAAGAAAAGCCGACCAGGCCTTTCTTAACGAGCTCACCAAAGCAGTAGGCACCAAGCACTCAGAACAGGCCTATGCTCTGATGATGGGAGGATTACTACTCAGGTTGTTCAACGGCAATCAAACGACTATCGATGAGATTCAAGCCTGGATCGAAGCACTTGTGGAGAAAGCGCAAACCCCAGATTGAGCGCTTTCCTGACACACAGGCAAGTCACTAAAAAAGAGACCCTGTTCCCGTAGTTCTCAACACTCGCGATATCTCAGGCTAGTCCAATCATTGTCATCAAAGACTGCGCCGCAAGCGGCACCGTTCAAGCCTCAAAGGCTCGGGAAGGCGCAGCTGCAGGGCATCGAGCACTCCGCAAGGTTCCAACCACTGATCGACGCTTTGCTGTTCAGCACAACTCAGGGATTGGTAATCGTCCAGCACCCGCTGCAACATCCAATAGGTATAGGTGATGCAGGCTCGTGTTTCGGTGACACCCTGAATATGCATATCGATCTTGCCCAACGCCCTGGGCAGGGTATCGGCATCGGGGTGTTCCTCCAGCCAGACTGACACGCGCTCTACCAGTTGATTCAGGGATGGAAACATCTCCCCGAAGATCATCTGTAACAGGGGATCCAGTGTCGAGGGCACCGCATCCTTTTCCAGCCACTGTCCAGCCTTCGCCTCAGGGGCACCCTCGCCCAACCGATGAATCCAATCGACTAGCGCCGGGTGTTGTTTGACCAATGCGCTGGAATACGGATCACGATACAGGTGAGCATAGATAGGCCCATACAAAGCCAGGTCGGCCACACAGGGGGATGCTCCCAACAGATACCGATGTTGCTGTAGATGATCTTCCAGAATCGATAACAAACGCTCGCACCAGCGCTCCACCGCTGGTACCGATCGTTCCGTAACGCCACACAACGGCAAATAGGATTGCATTCGGTCTGCCAGTTTTCGACCGAGGAACCGCTGCACAAAACCGGGCCAGTTGGGCAATGCGCTGGCACCAAATTCCCGGGTAATAAAGGCGTAATTTTGCTCTTTGTAATACCAGCGATAATGCAGCGCAATGCTCGGTAACCATTCGTCGGCGTAGAGCTCGATCAATCGGCATAACAGCCGTTGGCGAGGCGTAACCGGTAACAATGGCCGCTCGGGAAATTGCTGCTCCAGATGATCGAGAATCACCGTGGAGTCCTGCAAGTACTCGCCCTCAGGCGTCTCCATCACCGGCATAATAATCCGCCCAACCTTAGGTGCCAGGCGTTTTTTCATGGTGCGATAATCGGGCGCTATATCCTCGAAAGACGCCCGCTTGAAACGTAACCCGGCACGGGTCTTGGCTGTGTAGGGCGACACTTGCCAGCCGTAGTGGCGGTACTGGAGTGAGGCGTCTTTCGACTTGGGCATCAGCTGTCCTTGTTATTATTCCAGGCGATAGCTTAGCCTACCCTAAGGATCGGCAGGCACCAATTGCCGTATCGTTCATACGGAATGGCCGCAAGTAATGACGGCAAAACTCATATTGGCGTTTAAAGTAAGGCCGTTTAAATAGCACCACTGAAAAGACCTTCAGGTGTCGGCAGGCACGGGGTATATTACTGTCGTTATTGCTTATCACTATCACAAGGAGCCCGTGATGGATTATCTTCAAGTTATCAGCTTTGCCATAATCGCCCTGCTGCTGGTTATCTCCCCCGGGCCCAATGGCCTGTTGATTGCGAAAACAGTGCCCAGCGCTGGCAAGCAAGCCGGATTCGCCAACGTTGCCGGTTTTCTGGCCGCTTTCTACCTTCACGGTAGCCTGTCGATTCTGGGTATTTCGGTGATCCTGACCCAGTCGGCGGAAGCCTTTTTTGTGGTCAAACTGCTGGGTGCAGCATATCTCACCTGGATTGGTCTCAAAGCCCTGCTAAGCGCTACCCGTCCCAGCCCAAAACCTCAAACCAACGCAATACCCGGCCGCAGCAAAGCCAAGCTGAGCCGATCGTTTCTCGAAGGCTTTTTGACCAACGCCCTGAATCCCAAAGTGTCGATGTTTTATCTGGCCGCCTTTCCGCAATTTATGCCCATTGGCGACAACGCTATCAGCTATGCGTTCTTGCTGGTCACGGTTCATTCGCTGATTAATCTACTCTGGTTTTCCTCCATGGTGCTGTTGTTCTCACGTCTGGTTAGTGCGAGCAAAAATCCGGTTTTCCAACGAGTCCTACAGGGTGTTACCGGCGTGGTGTTTATCGGCTTTGGCGCAAAGCTGATGGCGCTGCAACCTAAATAGACCTGGGCATTGCCGGCAGGGATGGGGCAACTTTTGCCATTATCTACAGAAAAAAAGCCGCCCGGTTTGATCCACCGGACGGCTTTTTCACTACTGGGCTTCTTTCTCAGGTCTGCTGAGACTCTCGTTTTATAAACCCCAGAGATCTGATCGTGGAAGCTTATTACACGGGCTTAACGCGAAAACGTCCCACATCAACCGAGGTTACCGCGACTCGCTGGCCAGCCTTGATCTCACTGACACCGGCCTTGTGGTCGACCTCGACTTTCCAGGTTATCCCTGAATACAGGGTTGAGCCCGGCTGGGTAGCGCTAATATCGCTCTCCAGCACAAACTCGTGACCAATAAAATCACTGCTGTTGTCTTTTTGGGATTTACGACCACCCTGTAAACGCTTGAGCGGTCGCCACAACAAGGCGGTGATAATACCGGTGCTGATACCGGTACAGGCCACACCGGCAGTCCAGGTTTCCGGAATCAGGGTCAGGCTCATTAACGCGCCGCTGGCTAACGCACCCAAGCCGGCGAACAGAAATACGCCGGTAACAAAACCGGTTAGCACTTCAACCGCCAGCAAGGCCAGGCCCAGGACCAACCAGAATTCCGCCTGGTGGTTGACGATGTATTCAATCATCGCTGAACCTCCCCACTAGGATTGAACGTTCTTGTCGGCGTTCAGGGTATTAATGATGGTCATGGCTTCGGCAACAACACCGGCCGCGCCGGTATTACCTTCGGGCAGCAGGACTACGGTGGAGTCCTTGGCAATCGCTTGCTTGGCATCGATCGCTTTATCGGCCAGGTTCAACTGAATCGCCTTCTGGCCTTCATGGGTATCGGCAACTCTACCAACCGTCTCAAGGGCGGTGGCTTGAGCCTCGGCCACGGCAATAATGGCTTTCGCCTCACCTTCGGCGCGTAGAATCTGCTCGGCCTTGTCGGCTTCCGCCGACAGCACCTGCGCCTGCTTGTCACCTTCGGCCACGTTAATCGCCGATTGACGCTGACCTTCGGATTCCAGGATGGTCGCGCGCTTTTCACGCTCCGCTTTCATCTGGCGTTCCATAGCATCAAGAATGGTACGAGGTGGCTCGATATCCTTGATCTCGTAACGCATCACCTGAATGCCCCAGGGCTCGGACGCGGTATTGATGGCGTTCACGATATTGATGTTGAGGCTTTCACGCTCTTCAAAGGTTTTGTCCAGATCGATCTTACCGATCTCACTACGCATGGTGGTTTGCGCCAGCTGGGACACCGCGTAAACGTAGTTATCGACACCGTAGGAAGCCTTGTAGGGGTCGAGCAATTTCAGGTACAGAACACCATCCACGACCAGAGAAATATTGTCCTTGGTGATGGCCGCCTGGCTAGGCACATCGTAGGCGTGCTCTTTCAGGGATTGCTCGTAGGTTACCTTGTCGATAAAGGGAACCAGCATATTCAAACCGGCTACCATGGTTTTGTTGTACTTGCCGAAGCGCTCGACGACGAAAGCCTGATTCTGCGGCACAAACTTGACCGACGACTTGACCAGAATAACAACCAGTACTGCCAGCACTACCCAAAAATTAAAGATGAAGCCAAATAGCTGTTCGATCGCCATTCTTTACTCTCCGTGATATTTGAATGAGCCGACCACAATAGCAGATCAGTTAGCAAAAAGCTGAGATATAGGTAAAACCCTGAGCCAGCTCTACGCTTCCGTCAGGAAGCCGGGATTATGATTAAAATCTGTACTTGTACGTATTTATACCTATAGACTGAACCTTCATAAAAAAGACGGATTCGGATCTAATCAAGGAGAGAAATATGCGTTTTGCTATTGCGGCGTTCATGCTGGTGAGCATGTACTTTTCAACCAGTGCCAATGCTGCCGATTTAACCCAGACATTAAAGCGGATCGATAAATCCGGTGAGATCAACCTGGGATATCGTGAAAACGAACCACCCATGTCTTTCCATGATCCCGATGGCAAACCGGTCGGCTATACCATCGATCTTTGTAATCTGATCGTTGCTGGCGTCAAGCTCAAGCTTGAACGCTCCGACATAAAAGTTAACTACGTTCCGGTCACTGCCGAGAATCGCTTTAGCGCTGTTCAGTCTAAAGAGATCGATCTGCTCTGTGGTGCCACCACGAAAACCCTGAGCCGGTCGGAGCTGGTTGGTTTTACCCAGCTTACCTTTGTCACGGGTGCCTCGATGCTGAGCCTGACCGAAAAAGAAGTTCCCAGCATTAAGGATCTGAAAGGCAAACGCATCGCCGTAGTCAAGAACACCACGACTCTGGAAACTATTAAAAACATTATCACTGAGCGCCTGATCGATGCCGAAATTGTCCAAGTCGAGTCGGCCGTTGAAGCGATGGATATGCTGGATAAATCAGAGATCGATGCTTTCTCTTCTGATCAGGCGGTATTGATCGGACAGATCATCGACCGGGAAGGTGTGAAGAAATATTCCCTGTCCAAAGAGATGTACTCATTCGAACCTTTTGCCATCGCTCTGCAGCGAGGCGATGCTGATTTCCAACTGGTCGCCGATCGAGTATTGGCCCAGCTCTATCGTAGCGGTCAAATCGGCACTATCTATAATCAGTGGTTCGGCCGCTTTGGCGAAAAAGCACCCATGATTTTACAGGCAATGTATCAGCTGAACGCTACACCAAAATAGTTCACTAATCGCCTGATTTGATAACCGGCGCTAGGCGAGCTTGATGCTTGCCTAGCGCCAGGGCTTCTGCGCCAGAAAAATGGTATGGCGACTGCCTTTGCCTTGCCGTGCCCTCACGGTGCGAGTCTTGGCTTTAAAACCGGCTTTCTTGAGGCGAATGTTAAACATGGGATCAGCACCTGCCGACCAGATCGCCAGCATGCCTTCCGGGTGCAGACTGTCGTATATCGCGGCCAGCCCTGCCATGGAATAGAGGCCGTTGTTATCGGTATGAGTGATACCTTCGGGGCCGTTATCCACATCGAGCAAGATGGCATCAAAACTTGGCTGACGAGGTGCAAACAGCTGCGCCACATCACCGGCATGAATGCGGGTACGACTGTCTCGCAGAGGGTGACCGGCACATTCCCCCAGCGGCCCTCGATTCCATTCGACCACTTCGGGAATCAGCTCAGCCACGGTCACTGTGGCCGATGCTGATACCGCCTTGAGTGCCGCCGCAAGAGTAAACCCCATACCCAGTCCGCCGACCAGAACCTGGGCATCATCGGCTTCGCTCAGGTGGGCACAACCCAGCTCCGATAAAGCCTCTTCCGAACTGTGCACCCGGCTGTTCATCAGCTCGCCGCGAACGCCAGACAGGCGGATCGAAAATTCCTTATCCCGCTGGGATAGCTTTAGCTGACCACCACCGTTCGGAATGTCTGCCACACCCAATTCTGTCCAGGGATTCATAACCGCCTCAAAAATATTGCCGAAGGAATGGCGCGCACTCTACCACAGTTGCTTAGAAGCACCTGTGATTAATTAGGGCACCCCTGATTATTTCGGATAGCGACCGAGGTTAGCTGCTGGCCGGCAAAGATCAGCACATAGGAAGGCATTCAACCAGACGTCCGATGGACGCCTGGCTTTCAAGTAGACTCGACGGCCCCCACCAAGGCGCCGTGAGCCACTCAGGCTTACATCAGTTTTTGATAGATACCGACGATTTCATCGCTAGTCGCTTCCCTCGGATTGGTCAACGAACAAGGATCATTGAGGGCATTGATCGCCATAAATTCCAGGCGCTCAACCTTCACACCGAGATCACCCAGTTTTTGCTTGGTACCCACCTTGGCGGACAACAACTCAATGGCTTGCACGCCAGCTTCGGCGGCGTCGGACGCACTCATTGCGGTCACATCAACCCCCATTGCCTTGGCAATGTCGGCAAAACGCTCCGGCGTTTTTGCGGCATTAAAGCGGGCCACTTCGGGCAACAGGATCGCGTTGCACAGGCCATGCACCAGGTCATAAACACCTCCCAGCTGGTGCGCCATGGAGTGCACATAACCCAGCGAGGCGTTGGAAAACGCCATCCCGGCCAGATACTCGGCATATTGCATGGCGTCCCGGGCAGCACGGTCTTCACCGTTCTGAACGGCCGCTTCCAGATTGTTGGCAACCAATTCTATCGCCTTGATCGCGGACGCATCGGTAATTGGCGTTGCCATGGTGGAAACATAGGCCTCAACTGCATGAGTCAGGGCATCCATACCGGTCGCCGCCGTCAGGTGCTTGGGCATAGCTACCATCAGCTCGGTATCATTAACGGCGATAATCGGCGTGATGTTTTTGTCCACCACCGGATACTTGGTGTGATTGGCTTCGTCGGTGACCACACTGAAGACGGTCATCTCGGCCGCCGTGCCCGCTGTGGTATTCACAGTAACCAACGGCAGTTGAGGCTTTTTGGACAGGTGGACCCCTTTTGAATAATCACTAATGTGACCGCCATTGGTCGCTACAAGAGCAATGCCCTTGGCACAATCGTGGGGCGAACCACCGCCAAATGAAATAACAAAATCACAGCCCTCTTGCTGCAGCAAACTCAGGCCATCTTCGATATTTTTTTCGGTCGGGTTGGGCTTTACATCATCGAAAATAACAAAATCGATTTGATGACTATCCAGTTCACGGGTCAGATTATCAACCAGCTTGATATCCACCAAAACCTTGTCGGTCACCACCAGGGCTTTTTTGAATTCCCTTGCGGTCAGCTCCGGGCCCAACTCTTTAATGGCGTCAGGACCCAACAAAGACATAGGGGGCATATAAAAGGCGTTACTCATGGCTTATTCCTCACAATCAAATATAAAAAAGCATCCAATTCCAAGACCGAGGCGGTGATGAAGCAATAACATCGAAGCGGCTTCAGCGACCTCTGGAAAACCTTCTGTAGCAATCCGCTGCATCAGCGATTCGTTTGCTACAGGCAAGAAAGGGCAGTCAACGCTGCCCTTTACATCAACCGATCACTACTTTGCCTTGCTTAAGCATTGGCAAGCTGCGGCTTAAGCTTGGCTTTTTCCTGCATTTCCAGATCAGGCTCGACTGCTGGACTAGTGGCCAACGCAGGAAACGATTTAACCTAAAAAAGCGCGACTCCAGACAAAAAAGAATATAGCCTAATTGTTACCGTTGTTTTGCAAGCGACTGACTCTATTTGGGGATATCTGGCACCCTGTCATGGCAAATAAGGTAAGAACGGCGTACAAGAACCCGGTACACCGATAACGGCGAGTTACTGCCCATAGAATTTTGGGTGCTCGATTCATTAGCTTTTTCTACCCAATAACCAAAAGCCTGACTTTTTACGATCCTGAAGTGCCCTTTGGATCTACCAAAAATACGTTCATGGCTACTTCAAGCGTGCTGAATACTATCCACACCGGAGCACATTCCGCTGAGCTTCCCGAACAACCTGAAGCAATAAATAAACTCTAGTCATAACAAGCAAAAAATCCTATACGTATTTCTGGCAGACCTGAGCAAAGACTGACGCGGGTCATAGAAAGACCAATTACTCATTTCGGTTTATACCTAGGGCACCGCTGATTAATTCAGAAGATGGATTTGATGTCGGACTGATAGCATAATGATGATCAAAGAGCCCAGAAATCAGCTAACAGTAAGTTACCAGATAGCTTCAGGGTGATTTCGAGTTTTTCAGCAGGAAAATCATTATTCTATGATCTTTTTATTGGGCGAGAAAACTATCGAACAATCGGAAGACCTTGGCTCTTTTGATTGCCCGGTTTGCAAACATTCAACCCACCTACTCGATATTAAAAATCGAAATTATTTTACGATATTCTTTATTCGTACATTCCCCTGGATACCATCGCTGAATATTTGAAATGTTCAGATTGCGGCCATGCTTTTTCCTCTAAAACCGATTCAGAACCAACCTATTATGATCCTTTGAAATCAATCCTGGCTTATCTGTTGGCCGGCTATGGGCTTATTAATGGCGTAGAGACCGCCAAAGATATTTTCCAGTCCGCGACCGGATCAAAAATTGATTTTTCAGATTTACAGGAAAGGGTCGACAACATCCAACAGAACAACCAATTACCAGACGACTTGAAGCAGGTTGCCAGAAGACTAAGTTGGTTGGATAAAGTGTTACTTATTGAAGCCGCCTACCTGCTTATATTTACCGCTCGCCCCATAGAATACGAGGAACGACTCAAGATCAATTTACTGGCCAACGCAATGGAAATAGGATTAGAAGGGGTTGATGCAATCATTAAGCATCTTCGAGATCAGGATTATAAAGGTTTTGCCCCCTTACAAATACCCAACTGATGGACAGAGAATAACGATAGAAACATCAAGTTTTTTTATAATGCTGCATCCTGTTCGATGCTTGAACCGATCCGTACTGTAACTTCATAGCAACAGCGCGATATAGCCCTTGGGTTATTCACGCGGCTTGATGATTGGCCCATAAGCACAGCAGAGCGCCGATCTATTGATCGTTAACCGATGCAATAGATCCAGCACTCTGATCGCTGAAACTTGCCACTACAATCCGAGTTTATTGGCAACAAAATCCACGTCTTTATCACCCCGTCCCGAAAGATTGATCAAAATACTTTGATCGCTTGGCATCGCCTTGGCGGCTCGCATCGCATAGGCTACCGCATGGGCACTTTCCAGCGCAGGAATAATGCCTTCCACACGAGAAAGCGTCATAAAGGCATCCAGACACTCCTCATCAGTCGCGCTCTGGTAATCCACACGCTTAATGTCTTTCAGGTAGCAATGTTGAGGCCCTACACCTGGATAGTCGAGCCCCGAAGCGATGGAGTAAACCGGCAAAGGATTACCTTCATCATCTTGCAGGTTGTAACACTCAAACCCATGCAGTGCTCCCTTGCTTCCCAATGTTAGCGTGGCAGCATGGTCGGCTGTATCCAAACCTTTTCCGGCGGGTTCTACACCAACAATTTTCACATCTCTGTCTTCAAGGAAAGCGGTGAAGAGACCCAGGGCATTTGAGCCACCGCCTACGCAAGCGGTGATCATATCCGGCAGTTTTCCCTTTTTTTCCAGAAACTGTGCCCGCGCTTCTTTGCCGATAACACTCTGAAAGTCTCTCACCATTCGAGGGAAAGGGTGCGGTCCGACGACAGAACCTATCGCGTAGAAAAAATTGACCGGATCTTTCAAATATTCCTCAAAGGCACTATCAACGGCGTCTTTCAAGGTTTTGGTACCTCGAGTAACGGGTACCAGCTTGCAACCAAGGATTTTCATTTTGGTCACATTGGGGTGCTCTTTTTCGATATCGATCTGCCCCATATGAATTTCGCATTTGATACCCACCAAAGCGCACGCGGTGGCCAGAGCGACACCGTGTTGACCCGCACCGGTTTCTGCCAGCACCTTGGTTTTGCCCATATGCTTGGCAAGCAGAGCCTCCCCCAGACAATGATTGATTTTATGGGCACCGGTATGATTGAGGTCTTCGCGCTTCAGAAAAATCTGCGCCCCACCAATCTGATCGGACAAACGCTTAGCATGATAGATAGGACTGGGTCGCCCCGTATAATCAGCATTCAATAACCGCAATTCCTGCTGAAAGGCCTCAGTTTGACTAACCTGCTCGTAAGCTTCGTTAATCTCATCCATGATCTGTTTAAGTTCCGGCGGAACGATCTGCCCACCGTACTCGCCAAAATACCCTCGCTCATCGGGCATTGGAGCAAATTCAAATGACATAGTGGCACCCTCAAATGTTTTTATAAGACAAAAAAGTATATCGGATTTCACCCGACAAAGAATCATAGAGAAGAGTCATAAGAATGCTGTCAAACTCAATCGGTAAACATTCCCCTCTTTATGGACGAACGAACGCTCTATCTCGTGTACTTTGTGTCCAGCCTTCCTTCTCAACCGGGCTCTAAGATCATCCTGATTGATTCGGGTAAATCCTGGTCTCCCGGCCAGCTCAGAGTCAGAGTACGCCTTTGAAATACGGCCGAGGCTTTCGAGGAGGCACAGTAAAGTTCTGGAAGCCCCGCAGGGCCACCCGAGAATACTTCTCTTTTCCGACTCTTGTCCTGTATGACGCACTTCGCCGTCATAAAAAGTTATCTCAGGTATCGCTGAGTTCTGCCTGATTCGCCTGAAAGCCAGAGTTCATCTGAATTAATCAGAGGTGCCCTAGTTATCACTTGATGTTAGTTTCTCCTATGCATACCCTTTTCAAACAACGTATGGTCGATTATCCATACACAAAACATCTCTGAATAATGAGGTAAACCATTGACTAGCTATTGTGCGTATCACACCGTTGCGCTATTTGTCCTGGCCATAATGGGAATTGTCTTTTGGCCAGAAGGGGGTCTTAGTCTGGTTGGTGATACCCCTGACGCCCTCCTCGGGGAGGGAGGTTTCATTGTGTTAATACTGGTCTTGCTGATCCCAACATTTATACATCTACTGTTAACGCTGGCGAATATGATCAAGCATGATAAGTGGGTCTGGGCTTTTGCTACCTCGCTGGTATGGTTTGGTGCTACCCTTCCTTACTACTTTATTGTTTATCGACGTAGAAAAAGAGTAAAGAGGGCCAGCAGCTGAGGGCCTTTCAGGGTTTTACCTGTTAGACGAGCCCCGACTCAATACACTGCACCCTATGCCTCCAATTATACTAACTCGTCCGCAGGATCTTTCCCGATTACGCCGCCTGGCCCTGTCGGCCCAAGGTCTGCTGCAAGCGCAACCCTTTGGCAGAGGCTTAGCCGGAGCGCGCAAAGCGATAAGCCACCTGGGATACATACAGATCGATACGATCTCCGTAGTAGAGCGTGCCCACCACCATGTGATCTATTCCAGGGTACCGAACTACAAGCCCGCAATGACCAATCGCATGTTACTCGACGGTGATATTTTTGAATATTGGGCGCACGCGGCCGCCTTTATCCCCATTGCCGACTATCGTTTCTCTTTACCCTACAAGCAGGCCATCAAGAAGGGGCGGGTCCATTGGTATAAAAACCCGGATCAAAAACTGATGGCTGAGCTTTTATCGCGCATACGCTCAGACGGGCCACTCCGGTCCCGGGATATCGAAACCAGTACAGGCCAGCGAGGCGACTGGTGGGATTGGAAACCTGCCAAGAAGGCGCTCGAACAACTCTATATGCAAGGTGACCTGATGGTGTGCGATCGCACCGGTTTCCAGAAGACTTATGACCTGACCGAGCGAGTGTTACCTTCCCATATCGATTCATCCCTACCTACCGCGGAAGAGTTTGCGGCTCATCTTGTTGACCATCAACTGGCCTGCCATGGCCTGGTCTCCCTTAAAGGCTTCACCTACCTGAGACGCGACAACAAACTCCGCCAAACGGTCAAACAGCTGGTACAGAAGCGACTCACCCAGGGCTCTCTGGAACAATTTCAGTTAACCAACGGTGAACGGTTTCTACTCGAATCCGGCGCCTTCGAGCGTCCTAAACCTCGAGTCAGTAACCGCCTGTTAATCCTGTCTCCATTCGACAATGCGGTGATTCAGCGCGAGCGCCTGAAAGCTCTGTTCCAATTTGATTATCAGCTGGAATGCTATGTTCCCGCCGCCAAACGTCAACACGGTTACTTCAGCCTGCCCCTGCTCTATCGAGATGAATTTATTGGTCGCATGGACTGCAAAGCCCATCGCAAAAGCCGGCACCTGGAGATCAAGTCCCTGCATTTTGAAGACAAGCCATTCGATCAAGAGGCGGTAATTGATGTCTTTGCTTCGGCCATTCAATCATTCTGCTTATTTCAAAATTGCGACTCCGCATCTTTGCTGGACCACCCGCCAACCGGCATTCATCGACAACTCCAGCGCGCGATCAAACGGTTATAGTAGAGCCGTGGCCCTTATCTTTCTCCCGCACTACACTGGTTAGCATTAAGGCATCACCACTTAAAGAAGGCCAGATAAACTATGAGAATGTTAAAACTGACCGAACACAACATTGAAGACCAACACCTGTGCTGCGCCATTAGCGATAAGAAGTGCCGCGATGGCTACGCAAAGAAACAAACCTGGTTAAAGTCCGAGTTCAAGAATGGCTATACCTTTCAAAAATTTGATGTTCGAGGAAAGGTTTTCATCGAATACGTTCCCATCGAACACTCCTGGTTACCATTGCAAGGCAGCAACTTTATGGTCATTAACTGTTTTTGGGTGTCAGGAAAATTCAAAGGAGAGGGAAACGGGAAAAAGCTGTTGCAACAGTGCATGAAGGATGCAGGCAACATGGATGGTGTGGTGGCCATTTCCAGCGACAAAAAACGGCCTTTTATGAGCGACCCTGATTTTTTAAAACACCAGGGATTTGAAATTATTGATGAAGCTCCGCCTTTTTCTAAACTCTGGGGCCTGAAAACCAACCCCGAATCACGCTACCCGACAATTATGAAAAGTGCCAAATCCGGGGTATGTCCTGATAACAATGGCATCACGGCTTACTATTCAAACAGCTGCCCTTTTACTGACTATTACACCAATCAATTGCTCAGAGACTATGCCGAGAACAATGATATCCCCCTGACAATCCATCATATAAAAAGCAAAAAAGACGGTCGCAAAATGCCGATACCCTGGATCATCAACAGCGTGTTTTATAAAGGACAACTGGTCACATTAGAGATGAAAGCCGAAAGGCATCTGGACAAACTAATCCACCCGGACCCTCAGTAAAATTATTGGGGTAGATCTGCAACAGTCACCGGTTGCATTACCAATCGCGCTTGCTGCGACCGGCCTTGATACTGCTCCGCTGGGATTTCCTGTCCAGTCGTCGCTGTTGCGAACCCCGGGTGGGTTTGGTGGCGATACGACGCTTTTGCACGATCGCCACGCTTTTAATCAGCGTCTGTAAACGCTCCAGTGCATCTTCCCGATTACGCTCCTGGGTACGGTGCTGTTGGGCCTTGATGATGATCACACCCTCGCGGGTGATACGGCTATCCTTCAACGCCAGCAAGCGCTCCTTATAAAACTCCGGTAGGGATGAGGCGTTGATATCGAAGCGCAGGTGAATCGCGGTCGAGACCTTATTCACATTTTGACCGCCCGCGCCCTGGGCGCGAACGGCACTGATTTCCCACTCGTTATCGGCCAGAACTACCTGATTGGAAACCAACAACGGCATGGTTCAGCCTAAGCCTGCTGGGCTTGCTTGAGGGCCCGCATTCCGTTGTATTTTTTCAGCGCCTTGGTGCGGATCACTTCCAGAAACTCTTCCGGATTGTCGTAATCCATACGATCCATAAAATCGACCAGTTCCTGCACCAACGCACGACCACCGTTAATCTCTTCCCTGGTGCGGCCACAACCGCCGCAGACCGCGTCATCTTTAACGCACTCACTGATACAGGGGGAAAACTTCATACCATCACTCCGCAGTTATTGGGCAACGCCCAGTGTGCCAGGCCTTTGCCCAACCATTTCAGTCAACTATTATACCTGTCCACAGGCGCATCTCCAGTACACCCGCTAGGCAGCAGGTCCTACCCCAGCAGAGGTTCTTTCGATTCGTCCTCATCGGCCAATACGGTCTCCATAAAGTCGAGCGCAGCCTGATGGCGAATGGTGCGACGGTGATTTTCCCACAGCACCTTGATCTTCTCCTGGTTCAGCTCCTTACGATCGACAAAAACTCGAGTGTTAAGCTGACTGCCATTGGCCGGCGTCGCACTCGGTGCCTTGGCAAACACAAACTGGTTGCTGACCATATCCATAAAGGGCCCGGAGGCTTTGGAGGGCATAATAAAGATCACCTGCAGACCCAGGCTTTGGGTCAGGTAATCGAGCACCGCACGGGAACGGGCCTCATCCATTTTAGAGAAGGCTTCGTCCACCAGCACCATGCGCAGATGGCTATGGCCCTGGCTGAATTGCAACGCCGAGGTGATCGCCGCAGCACGTATCACATAGGCCGGAGTTTCCAACTGACCGCCACTGCCGGTACCGTATTGGCTGAGCGCAATATCGGATTTGCCCTCGATCTTTTTGACGATTTCATAGCTGCGATAGTTTCGATAATCGGCGATCCGTTCCAGCTCGAGCAGGGCTTTCTGTTCGTCCTCATCCAGCAGCATATTAACCAGGCGATCCCGCACCTGTTGTAGCGCTGCTGGCAGTTCGCTGGCGAACAGGCTACCGCCGTCCCCCACCGGAATCTGTCGTACCTCCTCGAAGAAGCGCCAGTACTCGCGGTATTCAGGAATCCATTGCCAGCGGAATTCGTAAACTTCCTGCTCATGACCAAAGCGGTGATGCGCCAACTCTTCGTTCAGATCCTCCAGCACCTGCTTGCCATCACTGATGGATTGATGAATGGCGCCACACAGATGATCGATAAAGGTGTCGTCAAATTTACGCTTAAGCGAACGAATGCGATCCTGTTTCTCGACCAGCACGTTGCCCTTAAGCTTATTGCTGACCAGCTGCAACTCATGATGAATTTTACTGATACTGGCAAACAACCGCGCATCGGGTTCATCGGCGCCGTCGATCATCAGATAGATGGCGTCTCCGGCCAGGCAGTTCTGGTTGTGATCCCGCACTCGCTGTACCAGATCGCTGCAGCACTGGCGCAACTCGCGCACCGCTCCCTCGCTTTCCTGGCGCAAGCGTTCGATACTGGCGCCCACCGCTTCACGATCGGCGGTTGCCAACAGCACTTCCGGATTGCACTCGGGCAGATGACGCGCGACCTCCATCAGGTCGGCTTCACGCTCGTCGAGGATTTCCAGAAAACGATCCTGGCGATCGGCAAAACGTTTTAACGCCTGCTCGACCTGTTCCAATTGCTGTTGATCACGACCGCGGGTTTCGCGCTGGCTCAGCAACTGCTGTTCGCAATCGCGCACGCGCTCGCGTAACGCGTTGAGCTCCGCTTCCAGTTCGTCGTGATCGCTCAGGTCCAGTCCTTTTAGCTGGGCTTCCAACTGCAGGATTTGACGCTGATGGGACACCATGGTCTCGATACGATCGGCCACCCGCAGCGGGCGAATTCGGGACAGCGAATTCAGTAACTGCTCCATACGCTGGTTGGCCTGACGCGCGCTTTCGGCTTGCTGTTGCAGCTCCAGCAAGGCATGCTGCTTGGCCGCCAAAGCCCGCTGCCGCGCCGCCTTGCCAAACACCAGTTCCGCATCATCCAGATCGCAACGCCACATACTGTAATTGCCCGAGCCCATACCGGCAGCCGTTACGCCTCGGCGGGTTTGGCGCAGCTGATCGGCACTGCGTACCTGTTGCACATTGCCGTAGCTGGCGATCAGGTAATCCCGGGCAACCACATGACCGAACTCCATCAACTGGATGATCGAGTCGCTATCCGGTTGCTGACGAGCAGCATCCTGCCGAGCTTTGCTGCCCTGAATAACCTTGGCACTGCTGCGGCCTTTCATGGCCCGTACAATCTCGATAGCCCGAGCCTCAAACTCGGGTTCGACGATCAAACCGAAGCGGTTGCCACCCAGATAACCTTCGATCGCCGACTGCCAATCGGCATCAATCACCTCGACGAACTCGCACAACACTTTCGGATCAGCCTCCGGACACTGCTCTCGAATGGCTTGCAAGGCGTCGGCGACGCCCCGAGGGTAGCGTACCCGCTGGGTATTCTGCAGGTTACCAATGTCCCGTTCGAGCTGCTTACGCTGGTTGTCCAGACGCTGCCACTGCTCTTCGCGCTGGCCACTGAAGCGTTGCAGGCGCGGCAAGGGCGTGTCCTCCCCCTGTAACATGACCGCCAGTTGACCGTGGACTTTCTGCAGCTTACGGGCTTGTTCTAGCTGGGCTTCCAATGGTGCGATATCCACCCAATCCTGATGCTGCAAGCTGGTGTAGTCGAGGCCGTTACCGCCAAGTTCCAGTATCTGTTGCGCCTGTTCATACAGACCACCCAGCTCCAGCTGGTCACGCAGCCCCTTGTCTTCCAGCACCTGCTGCTGCATCACGGCAGCATCCAGGTTGGCATTGAGCAAACTGTCTTCGCTGAGTAACTGCACCGCCTGTTCGACCAGTTGTTGCTGGGTCTGTTCCAGACTCTGCTGTAGCTCGTCTTTTTCCTGCAGCACGGCGGTGCCCATACGACGCGCTTCGAGCTGAATCAACTGTTGCTGCAAGCGTTGCTGCTGCTCTTCAAAGTTGCGCGCCTCGGACTCATTGCTCTCGAGCCCTTCGCGTAGCGTTTGCTGACGCTGCTTCTCTTTCAGATATTGCTGCTGCACTTGCAGGTAATCCACCCGCGCTTCGGTGTAACGCAGCGTATTGCTGCGCACCCACTCCTGCAGATAACGCTCACCCAACACTGCAGCGCCGTCCAGTCGCTCGATCTCTTGTTGAATACGGCGGGCATCACTTTCCATACCATTGATGGTTTTCATCATGGTGGAAACGGAGCGAATGGCCTCGCCCAGGTCCCGGGGTTCGAGTATCTCCTGGGCGACAAAATCGGTAATCGAACCGACTGGCTTGTAGGCCATAAACCGCGAAAAGGCACGCGCAGCATGATGGGATTCTCGCTCACTCACCGAACCCTCTTTGCCCCGCAACGCACCGTAGAGCCGGCCCAGATAGGATTTTTTGGTGCCGTACTCTTCCACCGCACGCTTACCAAAACGGCGCTGCAATTCGACCGGCAACTCATCGAGAGTAAATAACTGATCGCTGTCGCGAAAAAAATCCTGCTTGCACAACTGCTCGTTGGGAATGATAAAAAAGCGCGAATCCAGTTCCCGAGCTACGGCCTGCTTACCCGCCGTATCATAATCGGCTCGCACGCCGATCATGGCAGTGAAGGGCGTAGCGTCCTCCCCCTTAGTGGGATAAAACACGGCTGCCAGAAAGCCATCGCAGCGCCAGGGCCGGGCAAAGCTGCCGTCATCGCAACCGAGCACATAGGACGCCAGGGTTCGCACCTGCTTGCCACCACGACCTTTCTGGGTCGTTTCATCCTGCCCGGGATTGTAATTGAACAGATTGTTCTTGGCAGCGGTCATGATGGTCTGAATGGCATCGGCGGCGGTGGTTTTACCACTGCCTGAAGCACCCGACAACAGGTTCACTGGCCCCATATCAAATTCGGTGGCCGGCACATTGCCCCAGTTAATAAATACAAATCGCTTGAGATACATCGACTAGGACTCTCCACCAAATAGAGATGAGGGTATTCCTTTTTCGGACTGCTTCAGTTCATCCTTATCATTATTATCGGACAACGGCTCAGCGGTATGTAGCGCAGCATCAGACGAGCCTTCACTGCGACTGTCCTTGATTTGATCGGGATTCGGTGACGGGTTCTGTTCATCCTGATCGGGCTCGCTCTCACACTCGCTTTCCAGACTTGGGGCTTCGGGTTCGAGCAAACCCTGCAGCACTTCATGACTCACCAGCGAGGTGATCATCGGCCGAATACGCAACCAGGCTTCGCCACTGTCCAACATCTCTTCCTGGCCAAATTGAATCACTCGCATGCGTTTAAGGGCACGAAACAGCGCGCGACGATCGGTGCTCTGTAACGGCAACGTGCGGTTGAGCAAGCTCTTCATGGCGATGCTGACCGACTCCAGTGACACCATGGCACAACCCCGATCATCGATTTGGCCCTCGCGCAATTGCTGTTCGTACTGGCTGCGCAATACCAACAGCAAGGCCACCTCGCCCTGACCCGGGCGGGTACGGAAGCCGCTGAAACCCTGATCTTCATCGTCCATGCCCGGCACCTGGGCACCAGGGGGATAGAGCCGCAGATAATGAAACAGATCATCATGCTGGACCCGCACACCGATCACCCGCAGGTAATCGTCCACCAGAGATTTAATGCGCAGGTAACGGTCGTAGAGTTCCTGCTCGGTCTGGCTTTCGTCCCGGCAAATGACGCCGTAGTCCAGCAGTCGTTGTACGACTTGCTGAAAAGCACTCAGCTCCAGCTGCTGCTTGCCCAGCTGTTCCTGCAACAGATCAGTTATCACGGCTTGTTTATCTCCTCGCACCAGATTTCAAAACAATCGGCGCGTGTAAAAAAATCATGGTCGGGGCTAGCGACGGTTGATTCATCGTCGTTAAAGAAACGAACGCAAATGCGTTGCTCGCTGGAGCGGTCATTGATCGACGCCAGCTCGATCAGGTGCGTGCGAGACAGCAATTGAATGGCATCGGTAACGGGCAACTGGTCGCTGCGAATACGCTCACCGGCAGCCAGCTGTTCACTCAAATAACGGCGGCTGGTCCGGGAGTTAATGACAAAAGCTTTGTCTAACGCCTCTTTGATAAAAGCTTGCTGGCGCGCTTCCTGATCCATCTCCACGTCCCCTTCTAGCCGGGTCTGAACACGCCGCAAACTGCGACGCTCGCGCAATTTGACGGAAGCCGGATCGAGCAGATTAATAGAGACACCGGCCAGCTGTTCGGCCGCGCGTTGCAAGCGTTGTTGTTGCACTGCTGGCGGCAGCTGTTGCATACGCTCGCACACCTGTTGAATATCGGCACGTTGCTGGCTGGCCAGGTAGGTCATTTGACGAATAATAATGTCGGCCCGCTGGGTGTAACTTTGCAAGGCCTGGCGAACCTGGGGCAGCATCACTTCGCAGGCGTTACGCACCCGCAGCTCGACCCCTTCGAGCACCTGCATCAGCAGCGATTGCCGACGATCCTCGACATAATCGGGCAAGGAGGTACGCAGCTGTTTTTCCGCTTCGACCTTGAAGGTACTGTCCTTGCGTTTGATGCCGCGGAGCAGTCGGTTGATCTCTTCGCGGTATTTTTCCACGCTATCGGCGGACAGGCGTACGGCGATATCGGGTTCGAAACGGGTGTCCATGTAGTCAAAAAATTCTTCGCTGGCCTGCTGTACCACCAACTGTTGCTCAACCGCCATAACCAATTGACGCTTGCGATCTTCCAGCTCCGTAACCAGATCGGAAAAGTCGCTGATGATACGCTCGGAAAATTCCCAGGCATCGAGCAGATCATGGATTTCACCGCGCTCGTAAAAAGCCCGCAGGGCGTTACGCGTATTGCGCGTGTTACGATGGCGAGTGCGAAAACGTTGTTGCTCGACATCCACCAGCGGCTGGGCAAACAAACGTCCGTTGCGAGTAAAACGGTAACTGCCTTGCAAGTTCACTTCATCGAACAGCTGCTCGATCCAGCCCTGCTCAATCAAACGGTTGAGCACCCAACCGGCCCGTTCCCGCTCGCCACGTAACCCGGCCAATTCGGCATCGGCTTCGTGGTCGGCAACCGTGCCAGTCTCGCCGCTTTCATCGTCCAGCGCTGGCGCCAGGGCCAGAGCCTCGGCGAACAGATCGATCACCTGTGAGCGCCCAAGATGATGACCGTAGTCGGCCATGGAGCCGTACACATGGTTATAGAGCGCCCGCAGGCACTGGGCCACACCTTCCCGGTATTTGCCGCTCAGGGGCTTAAAGAAATGACGATGCTGATCAACAAAGAACAGGGTCTGGTTCATACGCGACTACAACCTGCGCGCCCGAAATGGGCCATAAAAAAACAATTAACGAGCCAAGCGGGGAATATCCCCTTGCAGCCCCATGGCCCGACGGATCAACTGCTGCTTGATCATAGGGGCACCATCCACCCAATTCATGCCACTGTTACGCAACAAACGCAGCGGCATCGAGCGATCATGAAACAGACGTTCGAAGAATTCCATGGCGCCCATCATCGACAGATTGGCGCCCTTGCGTTGACGTTGATACCGCTGCAACACCGCGAGACGCGCAATATCATCGCCCCGCTCATGGGCATGCAGGATGACTTCAGCCAGCGCGGCAGCATCCATCAAGCCCAGATTAACGCCCTGCCCGGCCAGCGGGTGGATAGTGTGAGCGGCATCGCCGATCAAGGCAATGCCGGGCATCACATAATCGACGGCATGGCGCTGACGAAATGGGATGCAGTAACGCTGGTCGGTTGTCAGCACGGAGCCCAGGCGACCTTCGATGGCCCGCTCCAGCTCCTGGCAAAAGCTGCTATCGTCCAACGCCATCAAGCGCTCAGCCTGGTCGGGTACATTGGACCAGACGATGGAACAAAAATGGCGCCCATCGTCGCTGTCCGGAAGCGGCAAGAAAGCCAGCGGACCGGTTTCCAGAAAACTCTGCCAGGCGGTCTTGCGGTGGGACTCGCTCACCTCCACCGTGGTGACAATACCCTGGTGGAGATAATCCCACTCACGCATCGCAAACCCGGCGCAAGCCCGCAGCTGGGAGTTGGCCCCATCGGCAGCGACCAGCAGACGGGCCTCCAGCTCCAGTCCGGATTCGAGCCGCAACCTTGGCCCCAGTTCGCCATCGTCAAGCAAGGTTTGCAAGCGCTCACCGGCCAGCAAGCTGAGGTTGTCCTGGGTTTGCAGACGATCCAGCAGCGCGGCCTGAGTCACTGAGTTTTCCACGATATGACCCAATACGGGATGCTGAATCTGATCGGCATGGAACTCTATGTGGCCGGTTCCCAAGCCATCCCATACCTGCATATGCCGATAGGGGCTGACCCGTTCATCGACCATCAGCGACCAGGCACCCAGATGCTCCAGAAAGCGCTGGGAAGAGACAGTCAGAGCGCTGACTCGAGGGTCAAATTCATGCTCATTCTGTGGCGAATTATCCCGCTGCAGGGGGCCGCCATCGATCAGGGCTATTCGCAAAGAGGCGTCACGAAGCGCGCAGGCCAGCGCACTGCCTACCATACCGCCACCGACGATAATCAGATCGAATGTTGTTTGCATCGCTGTATTCACCTAGCCCGTTTCCTGCCCTTTATCGCACCCGACTTTATTGATCGGCCCTGACTTTATTAATCGAACCGGGAATGCCCGGGTTCCCCAACCAGACCCATGGCCTGGCGGGTAAACCAGTGCTTCAGCCCTGGGCTCAGCTCCAACCCTAGCAAGCCCAGACCTCGTACCTGATTGAGCAGTGGTTGCTGGTTAGAAAACAGACGCACCACCCGATCACTGAAACCGACCGTGCGCGTCTGGTCTTGCTGCTGCAATGCGACATAGTGGCTCAGCAGGCTCAGCTCACCGAGGGGCTTCCCTTCGGCCACCCCCTGCTCCAACACTCGTACCAGGGTCATCAGGTCCCGCAGGGCCAGGTTATAGCCCTGTCCTGCCACCGGGTGCAAGCTATGGGCCGCATTACCCAACACCACCAATCCGGGACGCACCTGCTCGCTGGTCCACTTGAGACTCAATGGGTAGCTAAAACGCTCACCGACCCGCTGTAACCGTCCCAGGCGATAGCCGAAACGGCTTTGCAAACGCTGTAAAAACGCCGAGTCGTCAAGCGACAGAACAGCATCCGCCTCATCCTCCGGCAAGGTCCACACCAGAGCACTGCGGCCATCCGACAAGGGCAGTAATGCCATCGGGCCCTGGTCGGTGAAACGCTCGTAAGCCACCCCCTGATGGGGCTTACTGGTCGTGACATTGGCGATTAGTGCTCGCTGCTGATAGGCATTGCTGCGCTCACCAATACCCAGTTGCTGCGCCAGTCCGGAGCGACCGCCATCGGCCAGAATCGTCAGGTCGGCGCTGAGCGTTTCTGTTTCTCCTTGCTTGTCCAGCTCCAGCAACATACCGGTATCGCCGGCTCGCAAGCGGTTAACCCGAGCCGGGGCGATCCATTCGATGGTTGAATCAGACTGCAAATCGGACTGCAACACCGAACCTAACCAGCGGTTTTCAACCACATACCCCAGCGCCTCAACGCCCATCTCTTCGTGCTCGAGACGGCTCATGCCAAAATGGCCTCGATCGGACACATGCACACTGCGAATGGGGGTGACATTGCGGCTCAGCGCCGACCACAAACCCAGCTCTTCGTATATCTCCCGCGTGCCCCAGGCCAGCGCGGTAGAACGGGCGTCGTAACTGGGTTGCAGTACGCCGGGGTCATTGGTCAGGGGCTGGGATTCAATGATGCCCAGCGTCAGCCCTTGCCTGCGAATCAAGGGGCGCAAGGCACAAGCAAGGCTGGCTCCTACCATGCCACCACCAATGATCAGCAGGTCGTAGTGCTTCATGCACACGCCTCACGACGTTCACGTGCGGCAGCCATCAGGGTCTCAATTTCATCGACCGTCTTGGGAGCCCCTGCCGACAAAACTTCGAAACCGTCGCGGGTCACCAGCACATCATCCTCAATGCGAATGCCGATGCCTCGCCAACGCTTGGCAACCGATGCCTCATCGGGGGCAATGTAGAGACCGGGCTCGATTGTCAGCACCATACCAGGTTCCAGTACGCGCCATTCACCACCTACTTTGTAGTCACCAACATCATGGACATCCATTCCCAACCAATGACCAGTACGGTGCATAAAGAAGGGCTTGTAAGCCTCTGTTTCAATCAATTCTGAAAGCTCACCTTGGAGAAGGCCCAGCTCGAGCAAGCCTTCGGTCAATACCTCCACCACGACTTCGTGGGGGTCGTTCCAGTGGTTACCGGGCTGCACCTGCTCGATCGCCGCCAGTTGCGACTTCAGCACCAGTTCGTAGAGTGCCCGCTGTTCTTTGTTGAACGTGCCGTTAGCCGGGAAAGTACGGGTGATGTCGGCAGCGTAGTAGTCCAGCTCACAACCGGCATCGATCAATACCAGATCATTATTACGAACGACCGCGTCATTTTCGGTGTAGTGCAATATGCAGCCGTTCTTGCCGCTGCCCACAATGGACGGATAGGCGGGCCAGCGCGAGCCACTGCGCTGGAATTCATGATTCAGTTCGGCCTCCAGCTGATACTCGTAGACCCCGGGCTGACACAACTCCATCGCACGAATATGGCCCCGGGCCGAGATAGCGCCGGCTTCGCGCATCAACTTGATCTCGCCGGCACTCTTATACAGCCGCAAGTCGTGCAGCAGGTGATCCAGCGCCAGGAATTCGCCCGGAGGGTGTGCCCCCTGGCTGGCCTTGGATTTGATGGTGTTGACCCAACTCATAATCTGGTTGTCAAAATCCCGGTTGCAGCCCATGGCGTAATAGACGCGGTCACGCCCTTCAATCAGCCCAGGCAGGATTTCATCAATATCCCCAATGGGAAAAGCATCGTCCATACCAAATTGATCGATAGCACCATCGGGCCCATAACGGTAGCCATGCCATAGCTCCATGGCCGGATCACGTTCGCGACAAAACAGCACCGTCTCGCCATGCTCGCGACCGGGGATCAAGACCAGGACCGAGTCCGGCTCCGGAAAACCGCCCAGGTAGTAGAAATCGCTGTCTTGTCGAAACAGGTGCTCGACATCGCGATTACGAATATGAACCGGGGCAGAAGGTAAAATGGCAATGCTGTTATCTTCCATCTGCGCCATCAACTGCTGGCGGCGGCGGGCGTATTCTTTTTTGCTGATTTTCATCATGGGCTAGGTTACATCTGGACAGGTAAGAGGTGCGTGCTGAAACCGGAACAACTCAGGATATCGGTATGAGCAGCCCTGTTAATGCAAGGAGGTGCTTGGGGGCTTGATCACCGGCGCTTCGGGATTGCATTCCGAAAACACCACCAGGGCGCCCATTCGCACGTATTCAGAGACTTCCATCAGGCTGACTTCGTTCTCTTCCGACTCTTCCATATCCAGTTGGATCTGGGCTATCTCGGCGAAATCCTGGAGTACACCGACCACCTCTTCAGAGAGCGCGTCCGCCTTCGGGCTGGCCAGACCGAACCCACCAAGGAAGCCATGGCACCACTGCCCGAGGGCTTCGGCCCGAATCTCGATCTCGTCCTCTTCATCGGGCAATAGCAGGCGCAAGCCAAACTCACCGCCCAATAGTTGCTTCAGGGTTTGGTCGTAAAATGCCTGTAACATGGCTCGGGCCGCATCGGGTAATTCGCTCAGTTGCATCTGCTCAATAGCCAGGGCAATCCATTCGTTGGCGCTCAGTCGTTTTCCCGCCGCCAGCTGCCCGCACATAATGCCGTGCAGCTCGGCCGGGGCATTGCAGCTTTCCAGCTCAACGAAGAGGTTGCAGAGGTCATCAAAATCTACGGCATTATTCTGGCCGCTCAAAATTGGCTTTATCATCGAATTCAGGCTTTCCATCACGAATGTGCACAAGCTCTCAATGCTACCATTTCAACGCCCGACACTGTACCGATGATTGACCCCCTGCGGGCCGCTGCCCTATAGTATTCGATCAAATCAAGCGGCGAATGAAATCCGATGGACGACAGCCAGATCGACAATCTCTCCACCAAGGTGGATGAGCTAATCGCACTCTGCGATGAACTCAAACAGGAGAACAACCTGTTGCGCTCAAGCGAGCATGGCCTGCGTGAAGAGCGCGCCCTGCTCATCGAAAAGAACGAACTCGCCCGCACCAAGGTTGAGGCGATGATTACCCGCCTTAAGGCACTGGATACGGAACTATGAGTCAGGATCCCCCCAACACAGCCAGCGTCCAGATTCTCGACAAGGAGTATCGGGTCGCCTGTGCCGATGACGAGCGTAACGCACTGCTGAGCGCAGCCAACTACCTGGATACCAAGATGCGCGAGATACGCCGCAGCGGTAAAACCATCGGCCTGGAACGTATCGCCGTCATGGCCGCTCTTAACATTACCTACGAGCTGCTCAATGATACGACTGGAGACGGCACGAAAGCCGATTCGGATCCGGAGCGCAAAGAGCGCATCGAACAGATGATTAAAAAACTCGAGGTCGCACTGCAAAATACCCGTCAGCTGGAACTGTAAACCCGCTACTGTAGGGCGCTGCCCTTGACGATCAGGATTGTGTTTGAAAACAGTGGCCAGCGCCAATCCGCAACCGCTATAATGACCTCAAGCTCCCTGGTCTGTTTGCGAGCCACAACGTCCCTGAGCCGATAATTGATGCATCGGCGGCTCCTCGTTAATACTGGCGTGCAAGTCCACCTCGTAGTGGAAAGCCCAACGTATTACAGCAGTCTCCACCTTGAGCCAAGGGTTCAAGGGCCTCTATGGCCGCGGCAAACCGGGGAGTTTTTCCATTTCTTATGACCCAACTATCTCGCCCAGAACTGCGCCGCGAACTACGACAGCGTCGCAACGCCCTATCGGCACAGCAGCAACGTCAAGCCAGCGCCAGACTCTGCGCCCAACTGATCTCTCACCCTGTCTTTTTACGCAGCCAGCATATTGCTCTGTACCTGGCCAATGATGGCGAAATAGATCCCTCACCGGTGTTCCAGCAAGCCTGGCGAATGGGTAAACACTGTTATTTGCCGGTACTTAAACCCGGCTCTCATAACGAGCTCTGGTTTACCCCGTATCATCGGACAACCCACTTGGAAGCCAACTGTTACGGTATCGACGAGCCCGCCCAGCATCACGGCCAGCACCGACCCACCTGGAGCCTCGACTTGATCCTGATGCCGTTAGTGGGTTTCGATCCCGCCGGCAATCGGCTGGGCATGGGGGGAGGCTATTACGATCGTAGCCTCAGCTTCCTGCACCAGGAAAAACCGATACGCCGCCCTGCTTTGGTCGGACTGGCACACGAATGCCAGCGAGTTGACGCATTGCCTTGTGATAGCTGGGATATCCCACTGAGCAAAATCGTTACGGATACGCGCGTTTACCGGGCAGCCTGATCAGTATCCATAGCGGTAGACACCTGCTCGACGGCAGGAACTTCAGATACAGATTGAGCTACACCGGCAAAGCCTGTACTAAGCACACCCAGGCCAAAAATAAGCATTACTACCATTAAAAAATCGGGTTTTTTCTTCGTCATTTTTATACACCCTGCGATTGAGCCTTCACTGGCATCAGATCGCACCCCATCCCGAGGTACAACGTTTTGAGTAGAGTGGTAATCACAACGATAACCCCTTAAGAACAAGGCCAAACTGTACCCTTATTCCAGAAGAGAAGCTGTGACATTCTGCTCACTACTTACTCAAGCGCTCACCAGTAAAGCGAAAAAGTCTCAGCATTTCAATTATTATCGCGACAAGTTATGTGATAAGTCTCACATATTGCCCATCGACAGGTTGAAGTATCACACGCAATAGCGTTGGCGATACTCCTTGGGGGAATGGCCCGTCCAACGCTTGAAGGCGTGGTGAAAACCACTGACATCGGCGAAGCCCAGCTGGTCGGAGATAGAAGCCAGATTAAGGCGGTGGTCTTGGAGCATTCGTAACGAGTGGTGTTTCTTCACGCAATCACGCAACTGCACAAAGGTAATTTCATGACGCTTAAGGTGACGCTGAAGAGTACGGGGACTCATATTAAACTCGCCTGCCGCATCCTCAATTTTGAGCGGCACCTTGGACAGGTTGAGCTCGATAAAGTCGAGCGTGTCTCGAATCAGGGGATGATTGTCCCGCAGGCGCTTAATCGCCGGATCACCATTATGGTTGTTTCTTGCCGCCTGACCGGGCAAGGGACGAGCCAACTGCTCACTGGCGATAATCAGTTCGTTATAGGTACGAGAGAAACGCAACTCGGAAGCAAACGCCGATTGGGTGTCTGCGCCATAGACGGGGACGGTGTGACTGAACTCGACTGAAATCTCATCTCGCTCCAGTTCGCACAAACACAGAATAAAGCGGTACAGCGTCCTGAGCTTGAACTCCACCACTTCGGCATCGACCATTCGCGGCGCCAATAAAGCCAGTCGGCTACGATCTCCACGCTCTTGCAGACTGAAATCGAGTAACGGGTTATCTCCGCAGAACTCTTTCAAGATCGCATCACGCAGGCTATAAGCGCCCTCAACCTCGCCCCTCAAGTAGGGCTCACTGAGTTGATGCGCGAGTAACTTGCCATATTCAAGCATCAGGGGATAGCGGCCGCTGCGGGCTTTGAGGAAATTAAGCGCCTGGTTAAAGCTGATTTCATCAATAGACGCAAACTCAACCGGAAGCTCACCTCGCCTGAGGTCGTCAGGATGAAACAGTTCGGTTTGAGGCACACCTTGCTGCTGGGCAAGCTCTACTAAAGCAGATAAATAACTGGCAGGAACACGATTCATGCGACTATCTGTTCTCGTTGTTTTGTTATTGTTATTTTTATTCTTGATTAACCGTTAAAAATTTATCTTACAACCCCTTTAGAATCAACCATAGACCAAGCCCGGGGTCTTTGCACAGACCCCGGTCACAGACTGAACCGCCAGCTACACGGGGGCTCTAGCCCAAAAACAACTGGTAAGCCCGATTATCACTCTCTTCCCAATAGTGGTAGCCAATCAGATCCAGGAACTGCTCAACCTCATGCTTGTCAGCCGGAGGTACCTGCATGCCGATCAACACCCGACCGTAGGCGGCACCATGGTTACGGTAATGGAACATCGAGATATTCCAGCGCTCACCGAGCTTGTTGAGAAAATTAAGCAAGGCTCCTGGCCGCTCCGGAAATTCGAAGCGGTACACGATCTCATTGTTACCCTCGGGTGCATGACCGCCTCCCATATGGCGCACATGCAGTTTGGCAATCTCATTTTCTGTCAGGTCTTCGACCGGGTATCCGGCGTTATCCAGCAGCGCTACCAGGTCTTCCCGGGTATCGGTATCAGGCTTGGTCTGCACACCGACAAAGATGCGCGCCTGTTCTGAGTCGTGATAGCGGTAGTTAAACTCGGTGATGGCTCGCTTGCCAAGGGTATGACAAAACTTGCGGAAACTGCCCGGATGTTCCGGAATGGTGACCGCAATGATCGCCTCGCGCTTTTCCCCCAATTCGGCTCGCTCGGAGATGTAGCGCAATCGGTCAAAGTTTACGTTAGCACCACTATCGATCGCTATCAGGGTTTGCCCCCGAACAGCTTCCCGCTCGACATAGCGTTTAATGCCCGCCACCCCAAGTGCACCCGCTGGCTCGGCGATTGAGCGCGTGTCGTCGTAGATATCCTTCACGGCAGCACAGATTTCATCAGCGTTGACCGTGATCACCTCATCGACGACCTCTTTACACACCCGGTAGGTTTCTTTGCCGATCTGGGCCACAGCCACGCCATCGGCAAAAATCCCGACCTGAGAAAGTGTCACGCGACGCTTCTTCTCCAGTGCGGCTTTCAAGCAAGCCGACTCCTCATACTCAACCCCGATAATCTTGATTTCAGGTCGCAGGTATTTGATATAAGCACCAATGCCGGCAATCAAGCCACCGCCACCCACCGGCACAAAGATAGCGTCGATAGGATCACTGTATTGACGCAAAATCTCCATCGCCACAGTTCCCTGACCAGCGATGGTATCGACATCATCGTAAGGATGGATATACACATAGCCCTTCTCCTCGACCAGTCTTTGCGAGTAAGCCAGCGCTTCATCGAAGGCATCGCCATGCAAAATAACCCGAGCGCCACGCGCCTTGACCGCCTGCACCTTGATATCCGGGGTTGTCTTGGGCATGACAATAATCGACTTGATACCCAAGCGCTTGGCCGCCAGTGCCAAGCCCTGGGCATGATTGCCAGCCGAGGCCGCGATCACTCCTCGGGCCCGCTCTTCGGCACTCAACTGGGAAACCTTGTTGTAAGCTCCGCGAATTTTAAAAGAGAACACCGGTTGCAGGTCCTCGCGCTTCAACAGCACATTATTTTGCAAACGCTCGGACAGGAAAGGCGCCTCATGAATCGGTGTCTCTACGGCGACATCGTACACACGGGCTTCGAGAATCTTCTTGATATATTTCTGGGGCATCGAGTCAACTTCAGAATCGGGTAAAATCCGCTCCATTCTAGGGCACCCCCGAACAATTGCAATGGCGCCCAGTCTTACTCACCGGGGCCGATAAAATGTCCCATAGCAATAAGCCGTTTATCGGTAGACGTACCCTGCTATTTCATCGCTATACTGGTAAAACGGCATCAGTACGATAAGGACACCACGGTTTTTCAGACAGGGCTGCAGAGGTATACTTGGCCCCTCGATTTTTCCTCTTCAACACAGGTACTTCCATGAATCAGGACGAGCTCAAACAAGCCGTAGCCAACGCAGCCCTCGAGGCCATCCGCCCCAAGCTGGAACGAGAATCCATTATCGGCATTGGTACCGGCTCGACGGCCAACTGCTTTATCGATGCCCTGGCTGACGTCAAACAGCTTTTTGACGGGGCGGTAGCCAGTTCAGAGGCCAGCGCTGAGCGCCTCAAGTCCCACGGCATTCCCGTCTACGACCTGAATAGCGTCAACAGTATCCAGTTCTATATTGATGGTGCCGATGAAAGCAACGACCGCCTCGAGCTGATCAAGGGAGGCGGTGGCGCGCTGACCCGGGAAAAAATAGTTGCAGCAGTGGCCGAAGAATTCATTTGTATCGCCGATGAAAGCAAGCTGGTTCCGGTTTTGGGTAGCTTTCCATTGCCGGTGGAAGTGATTCCCATGTCGCGCAGCTACGTTGCCCGAGAGCTGGTTAAACTTGGCGGCGATCCTGTCTATCGCGACGGTTTTGTGACCGACAACGGTAACCTGATTCTTGATGTACATAATCTACAGATCACTGTGGCCACGACACTGGAGGAGCAGATCAACAACCTCACCGGGGTAGTCACCAATGGCCTGTTCGCTGTACGCCCGGCTGATTTGCTGTTGCTGGGCACACAAGACGGGGTGAAGGAATACCGAAACTAATCCTGAATCGAGACCTATTATCGCACTATGGTCACCTACGACACCAAACGCTTGCTGATCGTCGATGACTTCGAAAATTTTCGACTGTCATTGAAGCGAATGCTTAACAGCATTGGCATTCACGATATCGATATCGTCAGCAATGGGCGAGATGCGGTCCGGTTATGCAGGGAAAAAACCTACGATGCCATCCTTTGCGATTACAATCTGGGGCAGGGTAAAAACGGTCAGCAGGTTCTGGAAGAACTGCAACATCTGGATATCCTGACCCGCAAAACCTTATTTATCATGATCAGCGCCGAAACCAATCGCGAGATGGTACTGGGTGCTCTGGAATACAGCCCAGACGGTTATATTTCCAAGCCATTCACTCAGGCTCTGCTCCACAAACGGCTGGAATCCTTTTTCTCCAAACAAGATGAACTGGCCCCCATCCTCAGCGCCCTGGACCAACACAACGATCAGCAAGCCCTGCAACTGTGCCAGCAAAAAGCGAATCAACCCGGCCGCTATCGCAGCTGGTGCCTGCAGCAACTGGCCGAACTGCAAATCAAAACCGGTGACTACCCGGGGGCTAAACTGACTTGCGATGAGTTGCTCAAGGGGCGACAACAGGACCTGCCTCGGCTATTGCTCGCACAGGTCGCTATGCATGAGAAGCGCTTTGAAGATGCCATTACCCTACTGGAAGAGCTGCTGATAAAAAGCCCTCATCTGGCACGCGCTTGTGATCTGATGGCGGAATGTCACCGCGCATTAATGGCCCCCAGGGCTGCACAAAAGGCACTTGAGCGTGCCATTTCGATCTCCCCCCATTACCTGGAACGCCAACAATCGCTTGCCAATCTCAGCCAGAAAAATGAAGATCTCGATACTGCTACCGAGGCGTGGCGGTCAACCGTCAGACTGAGCCAGCATTCCTGCCTTGAAGCGCCGGACCACTATCTCAACCTGGCCCGCTGCCTTGGAGAAAGTGCCGGCGGCAATTCCGAATCTGGTAGTCGCCTGGCCAGAGAAGCCATGCAAATGGTCGATCGGGCACGACAGCGTTTTGGTGACAGTCCGCAGATACAGATGGAGAGCGCTATCGTAGAAGCGCAGGTACACATCAACCAGAACAACACCGAGGACGCCGACAAAGCCTTGCAAGAAGCTGGAGAATTACTCGAACAACTGCCTTCCGATAGGCGCGAATCACTGCAACTGGAGCTGGGTAAGACCTTGTTGCAAGCTGGTAGCAATGAGCGAGGCGAACAGCTTCTCAACGAATTAGTCGTCGACAACAATAATAGTGAGCTAACCTCACTTGTTAATGAGATCCTGGATGAGCCCGTTAGCAACATCCAAAGAAAGCGCGCGGCGGAGCTTAACAAAAAAGGCATCGAAGCCTTTAAGGCTGACAGTTTCGATGAGGCTATCGACTACTTCCTCGACGCTCAAACCCTGTCGGGACGACATCCCGGTATCAATCTGAACCTGATACAGTCCATTTTAAAAAAAGCTCGCCTCGATGGATTTCGGAAGGAATACGAAAAGCAATGCCAAACCGCCTTACAACGCATTGCACACCTTACCGCCAACCATCATCAGTGGGAGCGCTACCAGCATCTGAAGCAACAGGTAGATAAACAGTTTCCGGAAAAAACAGACCGATAGCTCTATAGGTCACGACTATCATCGAGCAAGTTATTAATGATTAGTTTCGAGGTCGCCAATACCGATTTAAAACGCCGTTGTGGCAACACAGAGAACAACAAATAGCCAGATTATATCGACGACAATTCCATCGCTTACATTATCAAGCAGGATAGAATATGAACTCAGGCTCTGACCCAAAGATCGACTTTGCCACCGTATTGGCCTCGTCTGTTCATGATATGAAAAACTCATTGGGCTTGTTACTCAACTCGGTAGATAGCCTGTGCTCGGCTCATCCGCCTAACAGCCCCGATGATTATGCCCGTTACTCACAACTGAACTACGAAGCCTCCCGAGTCAATAACAACCTGATTCAACTGCTCAGCATCTATCGCCTGCAGCAAGATATGTTACCGCTGTCCGTGGAGGAGAGTTACGTCAGCGATCTGTTACAAGAGCAGTTGGCACTCAACGAACCCCTGTTACAAGCCAGACAGATCGTACCCGAACTCGATTGCGATCCGGAACTGATCGGTTTTTTTGACCAACAACTGATTGCTGGCACGATTAATAACGTCATCCTTAACAGCATTCGTTATACCCGTGATCGTTTGCACATCAGGGCCTTCCAACAGAATGATTACCTGGTTATTGAGGTCGCCGATAACGGCAGCGGCTACCCCGAACAGATGTGCGTTCAGGGCCAAACACTACAGGGTATGGAAGGAATTAGCTCAAATCAGGGGGTGGTTAATTTTGGCAGTGGCAGCACCCAGCTGGGGCTATACTTTTCAACCGAAATCGCCCGCCTTCATCAGCAAAACGGGCGATCCGGTTATATCGACCTCACCAATGGTGAGCCTTTGGGAGGCGGCGTTTTCAGGCTGCATCTACCCTGATACCGCTCTATATTCGGCGGCCAACGGCCTAGGAGAACGCCTGATTTTCCTGCTCCATCACCCGAATAAAGGTGGTGCGCTTGGATAACTCTTTCAACGATCCAGCACCAACGTAGGTACAGGCTGAACGTACGCCACCCAGAACATCGCGTACCGTCTCCACCACCGGTCCCCGGTAGGGCACTTCCACGGTTTTTCCTTCGGAAGCTCGATATTCAGCAACGCCTCCAGCATGCTTGTCCATGGCGGTTTCGGAACTCATGCCATAGAACAGCTTGAAGCGCTTGCCGTCACGATCCACCAGCTCTCCGCCACTTTCATCATGGCCGGCAAACATGCCGCCAATCATCACCATATCCGCCCCGCCACCAAATGCCTTGGCAACATCTCCAGCGCAGGCACAGCCGCCATCGGAGATAATCAAACCTCCGAGGCCATGGGCGGCATCCGCACATTCCATCACCGCCGATAACTGAGGATAACCGACACCGGTCTTGACTCGGGTCGTACAGACCGATCCCGGCCCAATACCCACTTTAACAATGTCGGCGCCCGAAAGAATCAGCTCTTCCACCATCTCTCCGGTAACCACATTACCCGCCACGATCACCTTATCAGGGAACGCCTCACGCACTTTGCGCAGATAGGACACAAAAGCCTCGGAATAGCCGTTGGCCACATCGATACAGATAAAGCGAAGCTGGGGGTGCTGTTTCAGTATCGCCTGCAAGCGACTGAAATCATCGCTTGAAGTACCGGTACTGACCATAATGTGCTGATAGATGGACTCGTCCTGAACGCTCAGGAATTCCTGCCATAACTCCAGACTGTAATGCTTGTGAACGGCGGTCACCATGCCGTGATTGGCCAGGGTGCTGGCCATGGCAAAGGTGCCTACGGTGTCCATATTGGCGGCCACCACGGGAACCCCGCTCCAACTGCTACCACTGTGTACAAAGGTGTAAGTTCTATCCAGTGCAACTTGGGACCGGCTTTTAAGAGTCGATCGCTTGGGCCTGATCAGGACGTCTTTGAAACCCAGTTTTATATCGGTTTCTATGCGCATAATCACTCCACAATAAAGGGTTGTATCCAGATTTGCGTACAAGCGAAGAGCAAGAAAAAGGGGTCACCGAATGGCACCCCGAAGCTTATACCCGCCGATTCTGTGATATTGATCGGCGAATGTAAAGCTCCCTATCTAGCACCGGAAAAACCCACCACCGGCAATTTCGGCGGTTAATAACGAATAGCTACAACCCGACCTTTTAATATGCAGACAAACAGCCCTCTGGACTAGCCAAAATGAGCTTTACAGCGCTCTAGCCAACATACACCTGCACAGAATTCCGGCCTGCCTCTTTTGCTTTGTAAAGCGCTGAATCAGCGGCGTCAATCAGTTGACTGGCTTCCATATCGATATCCGGCACCATAGCGGCAACCCCTTCACTGATCGTGACCCTGTCGGCCACAGAAGAATGGGCATGAGGAATATTCAAATCCGCTACGGCATCACAAAGTAACTGCGCCAATACGGTCGCATCGTGTCGGTCAGTTTCGGGCAAAACGGCCACAAACTCTTCGCCACCATAACGCGCAAGCAAGTCACCCGAACGCTGAATATTTTCCAGCAAACACTCGGCAACCCTTTGCAAACAGCGATCTCCAGCCATATGACCATAGTGGTCGTTGTAAGCCTTGAAGCAGTCAACATCGATCATCAGAAGCGCCAGCGAGCTTTGGTTTCGACACGCCCTGCGTAGCTCATTCTGAATGCATTCATCCAGCTTGCGACGGTTATAAACCCCCGTCAGGCTGTCGTGCACGGTCAGATCCGTCAGCATATCCCGCTGGCGTTTCAACTGCAGATGGGTTCGCACCCGTGCAACCAATACCGGTACCGAAAAGGGTTTAACGATGTAATCAACGGCTCCCAGGGAAAGGCCATAAGCCTCCTGCTTTTCCTGACTCTCGGAAGTGATGAGAATAATTGGGATGTGAGAGGTTTTCTCATTGTCAGACAACTGCCGACAGAGTTCGTAACCATCGATATCCGGCACGCTGACATCGAGCAGAATAAGATCCGGCAGTGCATCCAGTTCCGCCCTTTCGAGGGCATCCTTGCCACTGGTTGCCACATCGATACTGAACTCTCGGCTCAGTATCTGACCGAGGATGCGAATATTCATCTCCTCATCCTCGATAATCAGTACCGACTGCTTGTCCTTATCGTTCATTTCCCATACCTCTGGTCGATTATCCCATCAGTATAGATCAGCCCTCGAACAAGGGCGGGCAAAACCGCAAAATCCCACCCTGCCAGACTAGCCATAACCCATTGCGGGCTGGATAATGCCTGATTGATACAGTCGTGGAGGCTTTAAGGTGGACATCCAACAATTGAGGCGTGAGTACCTGCACGGTGGCCTGAACCGTAAGGATCTGCACCAGGATCCCATTTCACAATTTGAGATCTGGCTACAACAAGCCATCGACGGCAAACTGCCAGACCCTACGGCCATGAGCCTGGCCACCGTCTCCAAAGAGGGTTATCCATCGCAGCGTATTGTGCTGTTAAAGCAGCTCGATCACCGGGGCTTTGTTTTTTTCACCAATTTGGGTAGCGCCAAGGCACAGCAGATTGAGGATAACCACCGGGTCAGCTTACATTTCCCCTGGCTGGAGCTGGATCGCCAGGTAATCGTCAGTGGCTACGCTTCCCGGCTCAGCAATCGAGAAGTGCTCAGCTATTTCCTCAGCCGTCCGAAAGAGAGCCAACTGGCCGCCTGGGCATCGCGGCAAAGCCACCCCATCTCCTCACGCCAGCTACTGGAGCAGAAGTTTGCTGAGATAAAACACAAATTCACCCATGGAGAGGTTCCCTTGCCCTCTTTCTGGGGTGGCTTTCGCGTTGCACCTCGGACAATTGAGTTCTGGCAGGGAGGCGCTCATCGATTGCATGACCGCTTTCTCTATACCCGACAAGAAGATGATCTATGGGATATTGAACGACTGGCACCCTAAAACCGCTGCGAGTCATTATCACTACCCGCAAAATTAGCGAGGAGCTTGCAAGGGCAACCGAATACGTTGCGGGAAGTTGAGTTGCTGTAAATCCTTACCCCAGTATTGAGCAATCAGCTTTGTGATAAGCCCGGATTCCTGGGCTTTGCGTATCGCGTCTTCGATCAGCAAGCGATACTCGGGTCTGGCAAACTCTCCCTCTTTGCTGAGGTAAAAAATATAGTCTCTCTCATATTCCAAGACCAACCGTTGCTCTATCGCTAATCCGGGATACTGTATGGCATCACTTATTATTTCGTGCGTACCTCTTGGAAAGTAAGCGTACTCTCTGCGATTTTTCAGGATGCGATAGATAGCGTTCCAGTTGCCCGAATGCTCTTTCACAGGAAGCCGATTAAGCCGCCAAATATCAACATCGAACCAATCCGTACCCATTCCAGCGACTAATTCAAGATCGCGAAAATCCTGCAAAGAATTCACTCGATCAAACAAGGCTTGCTGCCCGGGTTTAATCAGCAAAATACGCTGGCCAGCCACGCCCTGCGTCAAACCACCGGGTATGGCCAGGAAGCGGCTATCACGGCGCTCGGTTCTCAGCATCCAGAAAGCGGTAATCTCTCCCCGCGCCAACATCAATCGAGCCCGATTCTGGGGCACCGACACGTACTGAACAGACACCTTGTGCCCCTGGTGCTCCAATGCCTCACGCATCACATCATGAAAGAAGTGATGCGAGTCCTGAGCATCGACAATAATCGGCAAGCGCAATGTAAGATCACCCCCATAGCTGGCTGACGCCATCAGCATCATGAGTAATCCCGAAAGAAAAGCCTGTGTTCGCCTCATTCCGTCCACGCTTGCAGTTAGTGCCCTAATCTAGCCTATATCACTGTCCGCAGACTCGCCAGATAGCTATAATGAGCAGCCGATTCAACCTTCACGAGCATTGATAATGAGCCGACTCTGGAGCCGCAAGGTTCACGCCCTGACTCCCTACGTACCGGGCGAGCAGCCCCAGGACCAGCAGTATATAAAGCTGAACACCAACGAGAGTCCCTACGGCCCTTCCCCCAAGGCTGTAGAGGCAATGCAAAAGGCTTGCAACAATGACCTGCGGTTATACCCAGATCCTCAGTGCCGCCAGCTAAAACAAGGCATTGCCGACTATTATCAGCTCGATAGTAACCAGGTATTTGTAGGCAATGGCTCAGATGAGGTGCTGGCATTCACCTTTCAGGGTTTCTTTCAAAAAGACCTGCCTCTGCTGTTTCCCGATATCAGTTACAGCTTTTATCCGGTCTATTGTGAGCTGTATGACATCAAAACCCAGCCCCAGCCACTGGATGAAAACTTCGCAATCCGCTTACCAGATTATCCCACAAAGAACGGCGGTATTATCTTCCCCAACCCCAATGCACCAACGGGTCGCTGCCTGCCATTAAGTGAAATCGAGGATCTGTTGCGACGTAACCGCGAGTCGGTCGTGGTTATCGATGAGGCCTATATCGATTTTGGTGGCGAAAGTGCAGCGACACTGGTACCCCGTTATGACAACCTGCTGGTAATTCAGACCCTGTCCAAGTCTCGCGCACTGGCGGGTATTCGAGTCGGTTTTGCGCTAGGTCATCCAGATCTTATCGACGGGCTTGAACGTATCAAAAATTCGTTCAACTCCTACCCTCTCGACCGCCCAGCTCTCGCCGGGGCAGCAGCGTCTATTGAAGATCATGAACATTTCATCAGAAGCTGCGAAAAAGTTATCACCACTCGAGAATGGACAACCGCAGAGCTGAACAAGCTGGGATTCAAAGTGGTGCCCTCAAAAGCCAATTTTGTGCTTGCCAGCCATCCAGAACATGACGCTGGCGATCTCTATACAGCATTAAAACAGGCCGGTTTTCTCGTGCGCTACTTCAACAAACCTCGTATTGGTAATCACCTGCGTATCACGATCGGTACCGATGACGAAATGAAGCAATTTATCGAACAGTTGATCGGACTGATATAACCCGTCAGCCATAATAATCTGACTCAGAAGCTCATCAATCACTCACCACCTGGGGTTCGTAACTCCGCTAAAAGTCGAGTTCCAGGTGGTCCAGTTTTTCCAACAATGTGCGCAGCAATTCGCGTTCATGATCGCTGAGCTGAGAGACAATTTTCTCTTCATAGGCCTGCGCAATCGGCACTATTTTTTGATAAAGTTTTTGCCCCTTCGCAGACAAACTGAGTTGTGAACGTCGTTTGTCATCGACCGCAAAACTTCTTATCAACAGCTTCGAAGCCAACAATTTGGTCACCGCACGAGACGTTGCCACCTTATCCATAGCCGTCAATTCGGCCACCTGAGCTGCCGAGAGATCCGGTTGCTCTCCCAATACCGCAATAATGCGCCACTCCGGCCGGGTTATCTGGAACTGCTGCTCGTAATGATCTGCCAGAGAGCGGCTGATACGGTTCGCCAGCACGTAGAGGCGATAGGGCAAAAAGTTGTTCAGTTGTAAGGGTGACTGGTTCATTGCAGGGTTCCCGGGATGCGGCTCCATTGAGAAAACTCTAACTAACTGCGCCAGATTTTAGACGCGCTTGATAATAGTTTCATTTGCAACTATTATCCTGAAGCAGTCAGTTCGATGGCTTTCCTGTCGCTATATTTGGCGAAAAAACGATTATAAGCCGTCTACTTATAACAACCATAACTATTTATTGAGCCGTTGCCCACGCAACGCGCGATTAAAAAAACAATAAAATTTCCTAGCCGGGAGCGCATATGGCCGATCTATTTGATAACCCAATGGGATTAGAAGGTTTTGAATTTGTTGAATTTTCAGCACCTGAAAAAGGCTTACTGGAAGAAATTTTCGATAAACTGGGTTTTCTCAAAGTAGCCAATCATCGCTCAAAAGATGTCACCCTGTGGCGACAAGGCGACATCAACTTCATCATTAACTATGAACCCAAATCTCCAGCGGCTTACTTCGCTGAAGAACACGGTCCCTGTGCATCCGGCATGGCATTTCGTGTTCGTAACTCCCACCAGGCTTATGAACGAGCGCTGGAACTGGGCGCTCAACCCATGGTTATGGAAACCGGCCCCATGGAACTCAATCTACCCGCCATCAAAGGTATTGGCGGCGCGCCCCTCTATCTGATCGACCGCTATCAGGGCCAAAACACCATTTACGATATTGATTTTGAATGGATCGAAGGCGTTGATCGCTCCCCCGAGGGTTGCGGTTTTAATGTCATTGATCACCTGACCCATAATGTTTATCGTGGCCGCATGGATTACTGGGCTAAGTTTTACGAATCCATTTTCAATTTCAAAGAGATTCGCTACTTCGATATTAAAGGTGAATATACCGGACTGATCTCTCGCGCCATGAGCGCACCGGACGGGTTGATTCGTATCCCGCTGAACGAAGAGTCCGGCGGCGGCACCGGTCAAATCGAAGAATACCTGATGGCTTATAACGGCGAAGGCATCCAGCATATTGCGTTTTCCTGCGATGACCTTTATGCCTGCTGGGACAAGCTGAAAGCCCGTGGTGTACCCTTTATGACAGCTCCGCCCGATACCTATTACGCCATGCTCGAAGAACGCTTGCCCGGCCATAATGAGCCGGTAGACAAGCTAAAATCCCGGGGTATTCTGCTTGATGGCAACACAGAAGATGGCAATCCACGTTTGCTGCTACAGATATTTTCCGACACCCAAATCGGCCCCATCTTTTTTGAATTCATACAACGCAAACAGGATGAGGGATTCGGTGAAGGAAATTTCAAAGCCTTGTTTGAATCTATAGAACGCGATCAGATTTCCCGAGGGGTTATTGGGGCTTCCGAGACCAACCAGAAGCCGATACAAACCGAAACCAAATAGAGGGCGCAGCATGACATCACTGGCACTTAAGGGCATTCATCACGTCGCCTATCGCTGCATCGATGCCAAACAGACGGTAGATTTTTATCAGCAGCATCTGGATATGGATTTCATGCTGGCGATTGCCGAAAATGAGGTTCCTTCAACCAAGGCTGCCGATCCCTATATGCATGTATTCCTGGATGCGGGTAACGATAATGTGCTGGCTTTTTTTGAGTTACCTAACGCCAAAACGATGGGCAAAGATCAAAACACACCCGCCTGGGTGCAACACATCGCCTTTAAAGTCGACAGCCTGGAAACCTTGCTAGCGGCTAAAAGGCGTCTGGTAGATGCAGGCATCGATGTGTTGGGCCCTACCGAACACACGATCTTTAAATCGATCTATTTTTTCGATCCCAATGGTCATCGCATCGAGCTGGCAGCCAATACGCAGCAACCTGGCATGCTCGAAGAATTGAAACGTGTTGCCCCTGCCATGCTCGAAGAGTGGTCTAGAACCAAACAAGCTCCGCGCCACGCCGACTGGCTGCACGGTAAGGGAGAATTCAACACCGCTTCCGAGCAGTAGCGAATCAGTATCTATTGCACTATGGCCATGGTCATCCAAACCCGGCCCGATTGACAATTTACAGAGTGAGAAGAGACAGATGAAACTGGCATCGTTGAAAGAGGGTCGTGACGGCGCCCTGGTAGTTGTTTCCCGAGACCTTCAGTTTATGGTCAGTGCCCGCGATATAGCACCCACCTTGCAAGCGGCACTGGATACCTGGGATGTGACAAAGGCTCAGCTTCAGCAACGTTATGAGCAACTAAACCAGGGCAACATAAATAATCACCAACCCTTCGACCAATCCCTTTGCGCCTCCCCCTTACCAAGGGCTTTCCATTGGGCGGATGGTTCCGCTTACGTCAATCATGTTGAACTGGTGCGTAAGGCCCGCGGCGCAGAGATACCGGAATCCTTCTGGACCGATCCGTTGATGTATCAGGGCGGATCCGATACCTTTCTTGGGCCCCGCGACGATATCCAGATGCCACAGTCCGAAGGCTTTGGTATCGACTTTGAAGCAGAAATTGCCATCATTACCGACGATGTTCCCATGGCCTGTTCCTCGCAGCAGGCCGGTGAGCATATCAAACTGCTAATGCTGGTGAACGACGTCTCGTTACGGGGCCTGATTCCCGGCGAACTGGCCAAGGGCTTCGGCTTTTATCAGTCTAAACCTTCCAGCGCTTTCAGCCCGGTCTGCGTCACCCCGGATGAGCTCGATAACCACTGGCACAATCACAAGCTACACCTCCCCCTGTGCTCCTGGCTCAACGGCAAAGCCTTTGGCAAACCCAACGCCGGCGTCGATATGACCTTTGATTTTTCCCAGCTGATCGCACATGCAGCACGCACCCGTCCCCTGTGCGCAGGTACCATTATTGGTTCGGGTACGGTATCCAACAAACAGGATGATGGTCCCGGCAAGCCCATCGAAAAAGGTGGGCTGGGTTACAGCTGCATCGCCGAGTTGCGAATGATTGAGACCATCCAAAGTGGATCCCCTTCAACCGCCTTTATGAGTTTTGGCGACCGCATTTCAATCGAAATGTATGATGAACAAGGCGATTCTATCTTTGGTCAAATCGAGCAAACCATTACAAAGCTAACCTAAGGCAACTCTGATTAATTCCGGCAACTATGATTGTTTATAGCAACCCCCTCAAGGATCGTTAGGGGTTGTTATAGCTATTCCCACTCAATAGCAAAAGACTCACGCTTGGCCTCTATTTCCGGCCAGATAATCAAACTATTGTCATGGGTGTAATACACACCCACAAAACTTGATGATTCAAACTGCGTGCGCCCAAAAGAGCCGGGGGATTTCACAAAGTACACCAGAACTTCATCCCGCGGACCTCGATACTGCGCAAACAGCTTTCTCATTAATGCCGAGGCTTCAGGCTCGGTTATCCCGGTCAGATCATCGCACAGCACATAGAGGGTATAACCCGCCTCATACCCCGTCGCCAGCTTATCGCAACCCTGATACGAATAGGCGTCCATAGCCAGAAACATCATCACTACAGCTAAAAGTCTGCTCATCTATAGGCCTCCGCCACGTCTTCAAGCGATCCATCACATATTATCGAGCGCTTAATCCACGCGATAACCTTGTCAGATTAGCCTAAAGCTACAGCAGCGGGAAGGCAGCGTAAACTCAACCTCCCCGCAGACGTCGGTGATATTTCTCGACCCAGGCTAGCAAACGCTGGGGCGCGTGGGCCCGCTTCCATTCCCCGGCGACAAACTTGTTACTCTCGGACAGGGTGGGATAGATATGGATGGTTCCAAGAATTTTATTCAGTCCCAGCTTGTGCTTCATAGCGCCGACGTACTCGGTAATCAGCTCGGCAGCATGATAACCAACGATGGTTACTCCCAGAATACGGTCGCGCCCCGGCACCGTCAGCACCTTGATAAAGCCGTGGGCTTCTTCGTCGGCAATGGCCCGGTCGAGGTCGGAGATATCGTAACGAGTCACTTCGTATTCGATCCCCTTCTCATCGGCTTCCTGCTCATTCAAGCCGACACGAGCCACTTCAGGGTCGGTAAAGGTCGCCCAGGGGATAACGGAATAATCCACTTTGAATTTTTTCCAGCGACCAAAGAGTGCATTAACCGTTGCGTACCAGGCCTGATGACTGGCGGTATGGGTAAACTGGTAGGGGCCGGCCACATCACCGCAGGCAAAAATGTTCGGGTAACTGGTTTGCAAGTACTCATTAACCTCCAGGGTACCCTGGGGCGTCGTGCCTATATCCAGACGATCCAGGCCAAAGCCTTCCGTATTGGCTTTACGGCCTACCGCCATCAACAACTGATCAAACTCGATGCGTACCTGCTCCCCCTGGTGTTCTGCCATCAGCCATTTACAATCACCATCGCTTTCGAACAGCACCGGTTTATGATCGACTCGAATATCGATACCCTCGGCGGCAAACCGTTCGGCAACCGCCTCGGACACATCCCGGTCTTCCCGCGGCATGATACGTGGTGCCATATCAAGCTGAACCACCTGACTTCCGAGTCGCGAAAACGCTTGCGCCAATTCACAGCCGATCGGGCCACCACCAATCACCAACAAGCGAGCAGGCTGCTGGCGCAGCTCCCAGACATTATCGGAGGTCAGATAACCCACCTGATCGAGGCCGGGAATAGGTGGCACAAAGGGCCGAGCGCCGGTAGCGATAACTATATTGCGCGTGGTAATCGTCTCGCCATTCACCTCGACTTGCCAAGGCGTTTTGATCTCGGCACTGCCGGTCACGCAATCAACCCCAAGACCGGTAAAACGCTCAATGGAATCGTGGGGTTCGATGGTGCTGATCACCCGCTGCACACGCTCCATCACAGCGGGGAAATCCACCTCAACTTCAGGCACCTTTAGGCCATAATGGGACGCTTGCTCGGCATAATGTTTGACCCGAGCACTACGAATCAGAGCCTTGCTGGGCACACAACCGGTGTTGAGACAATCCCCCCCCATGCGATGTTTTTCCACCAGCGACACCTTGGCTTTCACGGCCGCTGCGATATAGGAAGAAACTAACCCCGCTGAACCGGCACCGATCACCACCATATTAGTATCGAATTTATCCGGCATGGGATAATTCTGGTACAGCTTGCGCTGTCGAACCCGTGCCAGGGCGAAGCGCGCGCACCAGGGAAACAGAGCCAGCAGCAGAAAAGAAACGATCAGCCCAGGAGTCAGGATTCCCTGCAAACTGAACTCTTGCACCTGGCCCAATTGTGCTCCGGCATTCACATACACCAAAGTGCCAGCCAGCATACCCAGTTGGCTAACCCAGAAGAAACGCCAGACCTTCATCGGGGTTAAGCCCATCACCAGGTTGATAACAAAGAAAGGAATGGCCGGGATCAGGCGCATGGTAAAGAGATAGAAGGCACCCTCACGTTCGATGCCCTGATTGATACTTTCCAGATAGGAACCAAAGCGCTTTTGAACCCAGTCTCGTAACAATGTACGAGAGATCAGAAATGCCAGTGTGGCACCAATGGTACTGGCGAACGAAACCAGCACAACCCCGGTCCAGAGGCCAAACACGGCGCCACCCACCACCGTCATAATCGCTGCGCCCGGCAAAGAAAATGCCGTGACGGCAACGTAGACCAGGAAATAGATCAACTGGGTCTTGCCGGGATTCTCCCGGTAAAGCTCGGAAAACAGATCAAGGGTCAAATACTGACGCAGATCCAACACAAAGAACAACACCATAGCCAGGGCAACCACCCCCAGCAATATCCACTTCGATCGACTCATTGAACGCTCACTTTTCCTTAATGCGGCTTGTCATCATCATAATCTGTCACTGCTAGGAATAGAAAGCGGCACCGTAACAATTGTTTCACCAGACATTCGAGAACCCGGAAATCCACGCTTTCCGACCAGACTAAACACCTAAACATCGATGATGGGTGCGTCGTGATAGCGGGCAGGATACACTAGGCAACCTCATTTTACTGTCGCCCCGCGACTATCAGGATTGCATCGATTGATATGAGTCATTCAGCCCCCAAAACCGCCCTGCTCATGTTAAACCTTGGCTCACCGGATGAACTCTCAACCGCCGCATTGCGCCGCTATCTAAGAGAATTTCTGTCTGACCGCAGGGTTATAGAAGCGCCCCGCTGGATCTGGTGGTGCGTACTGAATGGCGTCATACTGCCCTTTCGACCGCGCAAACTGATGCATGCTTACGGCAGCATCTGGACCGAGCAAGGTTCACCGATTCGAGCCATTAGCCTGCAACAGAAAGCCGCTCTGCAAACCCTATTGGATTCCCGCCTGGGTGAACAACAGGTACGGGTGGAGCTGGCGATGACCTACGGTAACCCTTCAATTGCGAATGCGTTGGCTGAGCTCAAACAAGAGGGTTACGAACGCATTCTGGTTATGCCGCTGTTTCCCCAGTACAGCGCCACCACCACGGCTGCCTGCTTCGATGCCATCGCCCGAGCCCTGAGCTGCGAACGCAATATACCGGAGCTGCGGTTTATTCGTCAGTACCATGAGAAACCCGGCTATATAGAAGCCCTGGCCAATTCCGTGAAACAACACTGGCAGCAACAGGGACGCCAGGGGCATCTGATGTTTTCCTTTCACGGACTGCCTTTGAGTTACGTTAAGAAAGGCGACCCCTACCCTCTGCAATGTGAAGCCACCGCCACCGCCGTCGCCAGCGCCTTGCAGCTGAACGACAGCCAATGGTCTCTGACCTACCAATCGCGCGTCGGCGTAGCTCCCTGGCTGCAACCCTACACCGATGAAACGCTGATCGAGTGGGGTAAGGAAGGTCGGAGCGGCGTGGATGTGATCTGCCCCGGCTTCAGTGCCGACTGCCTGGAAACCCTGGAAGAGGTTGCCATAACCAATGAGGAGATTTTTGTCGACGCCGGCGGCAGCGACTATCAATACATTCCTGCATTAAACGCCAGTCCAGCCCATATAGAACTGCTGGCGGATCTCGCCGAACAGCATCTCGGGGGCTGGCTCGAAGCGAACTGACCACGCCCCCAGTCTGCGGCAATCAAGTAGCATCTGTTGCGGCAAAATCAGATTGAGTTACAGGCCCCGCATCAGCTCTCGGGCTATGATAATACGCTGCACTTCGCTTGTGCCTTCATAAATGCTGGTGATACGCACATCCCGGGCATTGCGCTCCAGCGGGTACTCCTTGATATAGCCGTAACCGCCCAGCAACTGCAGTGCCGTGTAACAGGCTTTATTCGCCGCTTCAGAAGCAAACAGCTTGGCCATTGACGCCTGACTGCCGAAGGCCTCGCCTCGCTCCTTGGTGCAGGCAGCATTCATCAACAATAGACGGGCGGCCTCCAGCTCCGTGTAAGTGTCGGCCAGCATCCACTGCAAACCCTGAAAGTTAATCAACGACTGACCAAACTGCTGGCGCTCGGCGATATAGGCTCGGGCATAGTCGATAGCGGCCAAACCTACTCCCAGAGCCAACGAACCGATGCCGATGCGCCCTCCCGCGAGCTCACCCGCGGCGATGCGAAAGCCCTGGTTTTCTTGCCCCATCAGGGCCTCCGCTGGAACCCGACAGTTTTCGAACCGAACTTCGTTGGTGGCCGAGGCCTTTTGGCCCATTTTCTCTTCCCGCTTGCCGATGATCAGCCCCGGCGTACCCGCCTCAACCAGAAAACAGGAGATCCCCTTACCCTTGGCCGCCGCCGGGTCGGTTACCGCCCAGACGACGAAAACACCCGCATATTCGGCGCTGGTAATAAATATCTTGCCACCATCCAGCACATAGCTATCGCCATCGCGAACGGCGCGGGTTTTCATGGCGGCCGGATCGGAACCCGCTGCCGGTTCCGTCAAACAAAAGGCACCCGCAGCGTATTCACCACTGCAAAGCTTCGGCAGGTAACGTTGCTTCTGGGTTTGTGAGCCAACCGCCTGGATCACTTCTGCCACCATATTGGTGACCGAGGTGGTAACGGCCGTGGACGCGCAGCCCTTGGCGATCTCGGTGATCGCCAGACTAAAGGCCACACTGCCCGCTTCGGTACCACCGTATTGGGCATCGATATTGATACCCATAAAACCCAGCTCGGCGAGCTTGCGCAACTGTTGCTGCAATAGCTCGGCGTCACTGGTTTGGTCCAGCTGGGCAGCGACTGGCATCAGTTCGGTTTCGGCAAACTGGCGCGCAGTATCGCGAATCAGGGATTGTTCTTCGGTCAGGGAAAGATCCAAGGCGGGCTCCTTATTATCTATTATGCTATTTCGAGGCTATGGTTCCTGGGCCTCAGGGGCTGATGGCGCATGGGCAATGGTATGATTGGGGCCGAAGCCCACAGGCTCATTTGGGCATGCATGCACAATCAGCGGCTCTTGGTGGGGGAAGTTTCCGTAAACGTAAACTTATGATCACCAATGTGCCCCATGACGTCGCGCAATGCAAGAGAGCCACCACCCCAAACAAGGGGGCGGTGGCCAGAGTACCCAGCCTTGATCCAGCTTAGGTCAATTTTTCCAGCAACAGAATTTGCGAATCCTTGCGCTGCTGGTTGGCCCTCGGGTGGTTTTGGCGATAGCTGCCATCACTCTGCAACTGCCAACTCATGCAGTTGTCTTGCAGGTAGGTATCCAGCTCTTTCTTGACCCGAGCAGCCAGCTTGGGATGCTCAATCGGGAAGCAGGTTTCAACCCGATGATCCAGGTTACGCACCATCCAGTCAGCGCTGGAACCGTAGACACGCGCTTCGCCATTGTTAGCAAAGTAGAAAGTGCGAGTGTGCTCGAGGAAACGACCCACTATTGAGCGCACGCGAATATTGTCGGATAAACCGGGGACTCCCGGGCGCAAGCAGCAAATGCCCCGTACAATCAGATCCACCCTGACACCCGCCTGTGATGCTTTATACAACGCCTTGATCACCTTGGATTCGGTCAGCGAGTTGCACTTGACAATAATATGGCCCTTGGCACCGGCTTCAACGTGCTGGATTTCTTGCTGAATATGATCGAGCAGCCCTTTCTTCAGGGTGAAGGGCGCATGCAACAGCTTCTTCACCCGAACCGCTTTACCCATGCCGGTCAACTGCTGGAAGATCTTTGCCACATCGTTGGTGAGATCCTTGTCTCGCGTTATCAAGCTGTAATCGGTGTACAACCTCGCATTGCCGGCATGGTAGTTACCGGTACCCAGATGCGCATAACGAACAATTTTGCCCTCTTCGCGGCGTACAACCATCATCAGCTTGGCGTGAGTCTTATAGCCCACCACGCCATACACCACGATGGCACCGGCTTCTTGCAGACGACGGGCCAAGGTCAGGTTTTCCTCCTCATCGAAACGCGCTCGTAGCTCGATCACCACGATCACTTCCTTACCGCTTCGAGCCGCATCGACCAGTGCGTCGACAATCTCAGACTTGGCACCGGTACGGTACAGAGTTTGTTTAATGGCCAGTACCTGCGGGTCCTTGGCGGCCTGACGCAACAGATCCACCACCGGGGTAAACGACTGGAACGGATGCAGCAGCAAAATATCGCTGGCGGTAATGGCCTCGAACAGGTTCTCCTTGGGCATCAAGCCTTTGGGGAAACTGGGCGTAAAGGGCTGGTACTGCAGATCCGGATGATTGGGCAAATTACACAGGTCCATCAAGCGCGACAGGTTCACCGGCCCGTTCACCTCATACAGCTCGTCTTCGGTGAGGTTAAATTCTTTCAACAAGAAATGCGCCAGCTCCGGCGTACAGTTATCGGCCACCTCCAGGCGCACCGCGCTGCCCCAACGACGGGACTGCAATTCACCTTGCAAGGCGGTCGCCAGGTCCTCCACCTCGTCGTCCAGAATCAGGTCGCTGTTGCGGGTCAGGCGGAACTGATAACAGCCCTTGATGGTCATGCCCGGGAACAGGTCTTCGGCATGCTGGTGAATCATCGCCGACAATAGCGTGAAGCAGGTGCCACCATCGCTGAGCTCAGGCGGGAAGGCGATAACACGGGGCAGTGAGCGGGGAGCAGGAATAATGGCCATACCGGTTTCCCGACCAAAGGCATCCTGACCTTCCAGCGAGACAATAAAGTTCAGGTTCTTGTTGGCCAAGCGCGGGAAGGGGTGCGCCGGGTCGAGGCCGATCGGGCTGATCACCGGCATCACTTCCGAATAGAAGTATTCATTCACCCACTTGGCCTGGGCCTCGGTCCACTCGCTACGACGCAAAATATGAATGTCATGTTCCTTCAATGCCGGAAGCAGTTGATTCTGGAACATGTCGTATTGTCGGGCCACACTCTCATGGGTAATACGGCAGATCTCTTTTAGCAACTGCTGGGGCTGCATACCGTCCAACCCCACTTGCTCACGGGAGAAGTCAATCTGTTGCTTGAGACCCGCAACACGGATCTCGAAGAACTCATCCATATTGCTGCTGAAAATCAGCAGATAGCGAAGTCGCTCCAGCAAGGGGTGATCTTCATTGGCCGCCTGTTCCAGCACCCTTAGATTAAACTGAAGGTTACTCAGTTCTCGATTTATATAATAATCTGGATTGCTGTAATCGGTCAGTTTCTCAACCAGAGCCTCGACCTCGACTGAAGCCGCCTTCGTTTCCTTTTCGATAGCTTTCTCCGACGTTTTATCGACCTTTTTCTCCGTCTCCTGACGGCTAATAATTTCGTTCTGATTCATAGGGCTCCCTCCATAAATTAAAACCTGCCGCAGTGGATTACGCGCGTCCTGACACTACCCTCGATCACTAGCCGCATTAGCGGCTAGCTGTCCTGTAACAAACGGGCGGCATCCATTGCAAAATAGGTCAAAATGCCATCGGCACCGGCACGTTTGAAGGCCAGCAGGGCTTCCAGCATTACGCTGTTTTCATCCAGCCAACCATTGGCAAACGCCGCCTTGTGCATGGCGTATTCTCCGCTGACCTGATACACAAAGGTCGGCACTTTTAATTCATCTTTTACCCGGCGCACGATGTCCAGATAGGGCATGCCCGGTTTCACCATCACCATGTCCGCACCCTCGGCCAGATCCAGCGCAACCTCGTGCAGGGCTTCATCACTGTTAGCCGGATCCATCTGGTAACTGAACTTATTACCCTTACCCAGGTTGCCGGCCGAACCTACGGCATCACGGAACGGTCCATAATAGGCCGAGGCGTATTTGGCCGAGTACGCCATAATACGGGTATTGCAGTGCCCTTCTGCTTCCAATAACTGGCGAATCGCGCCGACTCTACCGTCCATCATATCTGACGGCGCAACGATGTCGGCGCCGGCCTGGGCGTGTGACAAGGCTTGGCGCACCAGAACATCAATGGTTTCCTGATTCAGGACATAACCGCTGTTGTCGATGATGCCATCCTGACCGTGGGTCGTGAACGGATCCAAAGCGACGTCGGTCATTATGCCCAGCTCAGGGTGACGATCCTTCAGGGCCTTGACCGCTCGCTGGGCCAAGCCATCCGGGTTAAAGGCCTCATGGGCATCGAGACTCTTGGCATCTGCCGGGGTCACCGGGAACAACGCAACGGCGGGAATGCCCAAGGCCACCATCTCGTCCGATTGCTTCAGCAGCAGATCGATACTCAAACGCTCAACCCCCGGCATCGAAGGTACCGCTTCGCGCTGATTCTGCCCTTCCAGTACAAATACCGGATAAATCAGGTCATCGCAGGTTAGGCGGTTTTCCCGCATCAATCGACGAGAGAACTCATCAAAACGCATTCGGCGTGGACGGGTTGACGGGTACTGACGCTGAGAATCGGAAAAAGCCACTAAATGCTCCCTAACTATTAATGTAGTACATGCAGTTCCCTTTAATCATAACCCATTGCTAGAGGGCTTCAATGCGCTGCATCAAGCTAAGGCACTTCTGATTAATTCGGATAGCTCTGCAGATCCTAAAATGGTTTTTATCAAGGCGAAGCTCGCCGTTCATGTCGAGACCTGAACAAGGGCTTCAACACCGAGAAAAACCATTTTAG
>NZ_JAKSDZ010000012.1 GCF_023509475.1 Aestuariirhabdus haliotis
GTGAATTTCAGATACAAAAAAGCCCCGTCAAATGACGAGGCTCTTGAGTATGGTACCAGAGGCCGGACTCGAACCGGCACACCCGTTAAGGCGGGGGATTTTGAATCCCCTGTGTCTACCAATTTCACCACTCTGGCTAAATTCAGTGCCGGTATTATACGAATCCATCGAAGGGCGTCAATCAAGAAAATCAATTAAACGCAAAAACTCAATGGGTTCAGTAGTTTGCCGCTATTAGCTCGGCTCGGCCAGTGGCTTGTCGCTTTTCAGTAGGCGTTGGATCAGCAGTTTGTCGATCAGCGTGATAGCGATCAGGCTGGCGCCGACCAGGGGCACTGTGACGGCGATTACCAGCCAGATTCCCATTGCGCCTTTCCAGAGCTTTGCGGATGATGCTTTGGGGGCGTTTATGCTGAGCCTGGCACCGGCGGGGCGGCGTTTCCACCAGAGGATCAGACCGCTGATCGACAGGAAGATGCAGCCCAGGCACACCAGCACGTTCAGCACCAGGTTAGCGGTACCCCATAAGCCCATATGCAACGGCACGCCAATGGCCATGGCTTTTGCCATCAGGCCGTAATCCTCGAAGCGAATATCCATCAGGATGTTGCCGGTGTATTGATCGATGTGCACCGTGCGGTCCTGGGTCGGGGCGATGGGATCCTTGTTCATGGTGGCGGCAACAATGGTGTAAACGCCGCGCTCATCGCGGGGCAGATTCACCCGAAAGCCCTTCATACCCAGGCCGTAGGCATGTTGAACCACGCTATCGAGATTGACGGCGGAGGTAATGGCCGCTGTGCCGGCGCTGGAGCCGGATTCGGGCAGCGGCGTTTGTTCCAGGTTCCAGGGGATCTCTTCAATGACGCCGGGATTAAGGCTGGCGTGGGTTTTGGTCGAAGTGGGTATGCCGTCGTAAACCCCTATTGGGAAGCTGTTCCAGGGCTGTACGATTTTTGCTCCCCAGATGCCGGTCCAGGACAGGCCGGTAATGGCGAGGAACAACAGCGCGATAGCCAGCCAGCCCCCCAGACTTTTGTGCAGCGACTTCCATAACCCACGTCCGTTCAGTCTCAGTTGGGGTAACAGGGTTTGCCGCCAGCTCTGGCGGTTGCGTGGCCACCACATATAAAGGCCGGAAAGAATCAGCACCAGAGTAAAACCGGCAGCGAGTTCGATCAGGGCGTCTCCGGTTTTTCCCAATAAAAAGGTGCCGTGAATTTCGTCGGCGAGAGCATACAGGCTGTCATCTTTACTGTTGCTGCCGAGCAACTTGGCGCTGTAAGGGTTGAGGTAGACGTTGATATTTTCCCCCTCAGCACTTTTGACGGTAAACAAAGTGCTTTGCTCGGCGTTGAGCGGCAAACTCAGTTGAGTGATGGTTGCGTCGGGGTAGGCCTGTTGAACCACTTGTTGCTGTTCCGTCCAGGGGGCATAGGCCCCGTCTTCTGCAGTCACGTCGAGCAGTTCGCCATAGAGTGCCGGGGCAATCACAGGCTTATATAACAGCATAATCAGTCCGGTGATGCTGAGCATCAGCATAAAAGGAATAACATATAAGCCCGCGTAGAAATGCCAGCGCCAGGCGTAGGAATACTGATGTGATACGGTATTTTGTGAGCTTTTTTCAGCAGCTGTTTTTATCATGGTTCTTCCAGGAACGGCTTTTTAGAATGGCGGAGGAATTTATCAAAAAGGTCAGGCGAGCGGATGTGACGGAATGTCGCGTGACCAATTGTCGCAGGCAATAATGCTATTGGTATGAGGTGTTTTTTGGAGTAGGGGGATGACTCGCGCTATCAGGCCTGAAGCCGGTTGTGCCTTGCGCTTTTTGCGAACCAATGGTGATCGATTTTTGATAGTGTTTTGGGCAACCGGTTGGAGGAGTACGTCGATACCGATGCTGGATAATCATCACTGGCTGGCGGTCTGAAGAGGAACCATTGGAGGGGAGACGCCTTCTGCTAAAAGGCGCACAGGCTAGCCAGCATGGCATATGGCGCTGTTTTTCGGTAAAATCCCGGCCCTTTTTTGCACCACGCACTCTTTATATCCTATTTATCGCCAGGCTCCTTCGTTTCTATGCAAGTTAGTGACTTTCGTTTCGATCTTCCTGATGAGTTGATCGCCCGTTACCCCAAAGCCGACCGCAGTAGCAGCCGATTGCTCTGCGTGGATGGGAAAAATGGCGCATTAACCCATCGCCAGTTCTCCGATCTGGATGAGTTGTTGCAGCCCGGAGATCTGCTGGTGATGAACAACACCCGGGTAATTCCGGCTCGCTTGTTCGGGCAAAAAGCCACGGGAGGCAAGCTGGAAGTGTTGGTGGAACGGGTATTGGACGCCCACGAGGTACTGGCCCATGTGCGTTCCAGCAAGTCGCCCAAGCCTGGCACTCGTCTGCTGCTTGAGGGGGCCATTGAGGCGACCATGGTGGAGCGGCAAGGCAGCCTGTTCCGAATTCGTTTCGACGCTGAGGCCTCGGTACTGGAACTGCTCGACCAGCACGGCCATATGCCCTTGCCACCCTATATGGAACGGGATGATCAGGCCGAGGATCGCGAGCGTTACCAGACGGTATATGCCCAGCATGAAGGTGCGGTAGCGGCCCCGACTGCCGGTTTACACTTCGATCAGCCGTTACTGCAGCGCTTGGCTGACAAAGGCGTTGAAACCGCCTTTGTTACCCTGCATGTGGGGGCGGGTACTTTCCAGCCGGTGCGGGTCGAGCGTATCGAAGACCATCAAATGCATTCGGAATATCTCGAAGTGGATCAGGCTACCTGCGATGCGGTTAACGCCTGCCGTGCTCGTGGTGGGCGAGTGGTTGCCGTGGGCACCACCAGTGTGCGCTGCCTGGAAACCGCCAGCGCCGGCGGTGATATAAAGCCCTATTGCGGTGAAACCGACATCTTTATTTACCCGGGTTACCGATTTCAGTCGGTGGACCTGTTGATTACCAACTTTCATCTGCCCGAGTCCACGTTACTGATGTTGGTATCGGCGTTTGCAGGCTATGAGCATATGATGCAGGCTTACCGCACCGCGGTGGATGAGCAGTACCGATTTTTCAGTTACGGAGACGCCATGCTGTTAAGCCCGGCGCCTACCCGCTCGACCCAGGAGCCCCAGTGATGAGCAGAGAATGCTTTATGAAGTTTGACCAGCTCGGCAAAGATGGCCGAGCCCGCCGTGGCCGCTTGACCTTTCCCCGCGGCACCGTCGAGACCCCGGCGTTTATGCCGGTCGGTACCTATGGCACGGTGAAGGGTATGCTGCCTCGGGATATTGAGGAGATTGGTGCGGAGATCATTCTGGGTAATACCTTCCACCTGATGTTGCGCCCGGGTACCGAGATTATTCAGTCTCATGGCGACCTGCACGATTTTAATGGTTGGCAGGGTCCGATCCTGACCGACTCCGGCGGCTTCCAGGTGTTCAGCCTGGGGGATCTGCGCAAGATCACCGAAGAGGGGGTATCGTTCCGTTCTCCGGTGGATGGTGCCAAGGTGTTCCTGAGCCCGGAAGTGTCCATGGAGGTGCAGCGAAAGCTGGGTTCCGACATTGTGATGATCTTCGACGAGTGCACACCCTATCCGGCGGATGAAAAAACGGCGGAAACCTCGATGGAGTTGTCTCTGCGCTGGGCCAGGCGCAGTAAGGACGCCCACGGCGATAACCCGTCGGCGCTGTTCGGTATTATTCAGGGGGGCATGCACCAGGATCTGCGCGAGCGCTCGCTGGAAGGCCTCAACGAGATCGGTTTCGACGGCTATGCCATTGGTGGACTCTCGGTCGGTGAGCCCAAAGATGAAATGATGAAGGTGCTCGATGGGGTAACACCGTTGATGCCGGAAGATCGTCCCCGTTATCTGATGGGGGTTGGAACGCCCGAGGATATCGTCGAGTCGGTGCGTCGCGGGGTGGATATGTTTGATTGTGTGATGCCGACCCGTAATGCCCGCAACGGCCACCTGTTTACCTCGACCGGGGTGGTGCGAATTCGTAACTCCCCCCATAAGCGCGATAATGCGACGCTTGATGCAGAATGCGATTGCTATACCTGTAAGAATTTTAGCCGTGCCTATTTGCACCACCTGGATAAATGTAATGAGATTCTGGGTTCACAGCTCAACACCATCCATAACCTGCGCTTTTACCAGCGTTTGATGGCCGGTTTGCGAGATGCCATTGAACAGGGTAAATTGGACGCCTTTGTGGATGAGTTCTATCGCAAACGGGGGCAAGAGACGCCGCTGCTGGACTAAACCCAATTTTGACGGCACGCAACCGACTCAGGATGAGTCGCGGGCCTTTTTGAATTCCTATTTCTAATAAACCTAGTTTGGAGATTGTTATACATGAGCTTTTTTATCAGTGAAGCCGTAGCTGAAACCGCCGCTGCTGGCGCTGCTGCCGGACCAAGTATGATGGGCCAGTTACTGATGCTGGGCGGTTTCGTGTTGATCTTCTACTTCATCATTTGGCGTCCCCAGAGCAAGCGTGCCAAAGAGCATAAAGATTTGATCGGTGGCATCACCAAGGGTGATGAAGTGGTAACCAGTGGCGGTATTCTGGGCAAGGTCACCAAAGTCAGCGATGACTTCGTTACTTTGAAAGTGTCTGAGAATGTCGAGTTGAACTTTCAGAAGGCTTCTGTCGCTGCAGCACTGCCCAAGGGCACGATTAAAGCGATCTAATCGCGGCTTTAATGCTGTAATTTCGGCCGCAGCTTCTGCATAACGCAGGCTGCGGCTTTTCCATGGATAACCATCAGGGCACAACGATGCTCAATACATACCCGTTATGGAAGTACCTGCTGATTGTCGTGGCGTTAGTGCTGGGAGGCATCTATGCGCTGCCCAATCTCTATCCCGACGATCCCTCTATTCAGATTACTGGCCAGCGTACATCGCTGAAAATTGATCAATCGGTCATTACCAAAGCCGAAAAAGCCCTTGCTGAAGCGAACATTTCGGTTAAGTCCGGTGAATTACTGGAAAGGTCGGCACTGCTTCGTTTAACCGATTCAGAAGACCAGTTGGCCGCCAAAGAGGCTATCAAGAAAAGTTTTGGTGATGACTATGTGGTCGCGCTAAACCTGGCACCAACCACACCGGAATGGCTCGATTCCCTGGGCGCAGGCCCAATGAAGCTGGGTCTGGATCTCAGCGGTGGTGTCCACTTCCTGCTGGAAGTCGATATGCAGCGCGCGGTGGAGACTCGCCTTAAGGTCTACAACAGTGAAATTCGTACCTTGCTGCGAAAAGAGCGCCTGCGGTATCGCTCGGCTCCGGCACTGGACAATGGTGCTCGTCAGCTCAAGTTTGCCGATGCCGAGACCCGTGATGAAGCGGCCAGCCGTATCAGTGGCGAATACAATGAACTCAACGTCGATACTCGTGACAAGGACGACGGTTTTTTCCTCAGCTTTACCCTGAAGGAGAATGAGGTTCGCGAGATTGAGGATTACGCGATCAAGCAGAACCTGACCACTGTGCGTAACCGGGTGAATGAGCTGGGGGTTTCCGAGCCGCTGGTGCAGCGCCAGGGTCGTAACCGTATCGTGGTGCAGTTGCCGGGTGTTCAGGATACCGCAGAAGCCAAGCGTATTCTGGGCAAGACGGCCAACCTCGAGTTCCGTCTCGAGGCCACCGCCGATGCCTCGGCCAGTTCGACCGAAACCTTTCCCTACAAGGAAAATCGGCAGTCACCGGCGCGACTCGAGCGCAATATCATTATCAGTGGTGACCGGGTGTCCAATGCCCAGTCCAACTTCGATGAGAACGGTCGCCCCCAGGTCAATATTCGCCTTGATAGTAGCGGCGGACAGTTGATGAACCGTGCTACCCGCGATAATGTTGGTCGTCGTATGGCAGTACTCTTTATCGAACAGAAGCCTACCACTCGCATTGAAACCCAGGTGGTGGATGGCGAGAAGGTTCAGGTTCGAGTGCCGGGTTTCCGGGAAGAGAAAGAGGTAATCAGCCTTGCCACCATTCAGAGTGCTTTAGGTACCAGCTTCCGTATTACCGGCCTCGATGGTGTGGGAGAGTCCTCCGAGTTGGCGTTGCTGCTGCGCGCCGGTGCGTTGGCGGCGCCGATGTATTTTGTCGAAGAGCGTACGGTTGGGCCTAGCCTGGGTAAAGACAATATCCGCATGGGGGTGAACTCCGTGGTGATTGGCTTCACGCTGGTGCTGATCTTTATGCTGGCCTATTACAAGGTGTTTGGTCTCTTTGCCAATATTGCCCTGACCCTGAACCTGGCCTTGCTGGTGGCCCTGATGTCGATGCTGTCGGCTACCCTGACCCTGCCGGGTATCGCCGGTATCGTGTTAACCGTGGGTATGGCGGTGGATGCCAACGTGCTGATCTTCTCGCGAATACGGGAAGAGCTGGCCAACGGGCTGTCGCCTCAACGGGCGATCCACGAGGGTTATGATCGGGCGTTTGTGACCATCTTTGATGCCAATATCACCACCTTGTTGGTGGCGGTGATTCTCTATGCAGTGGGTACCGGGCCGGTGAAAGGCTTCGCGGTGACCCTGTCGCTGGGTATCGTTATCTCCATGTTTACGGCGATTGTCGTTTCACGGGCCATGGTCAACCTGAGCTTTGGCGGACGCCAGCTCAAGCGACTCTGGATTTAATGGTCGCGGATAGGAGAGACAACTATGTCAGCCAAAAAAGTTATTAATTTTATGGGTGCGCGGATGTTGGCTGTGGCCATCTCCGCCGTACTGGTGCTGGGTTCGATCGCTACTCTGGGGGTTAATGGCCTTCAGTTCGGGCTGGATTTTACCGGTGGTACCCTGGTCGAGTTAGGTTATGACCGAGCCGCCGATCTGCAAAAAATCCGTGATGATCTTGCCGCCGCCGGTTTTGAAGACACAGTGGTGCAGGATTATGGCAGTGCCAGTGATGTTTTGATTCGCATGCCCGGAGATGACCCCAAGCTGGGGGATTCGGTGGTCGATTCATTGCAAGCATCCTACGATGGCAAGATCGATTTGCGCCGGGTCGAGTTTGTCGGCCCTCAGGTAGGTGAAGAGCTGCGAGAGCAGGGCGGTCTGGGCATGTTGCTGGCTTTGTTGCTGGTGATGGTCTATATCGCGGTGCGATTCCAGTACAAGTTTGCCGTGGGCGCCGTAGTGGCTCTGGCACACGATGTCATTATTGTACTGGGCATGTTTTCCCTGCTTGGTATTGGCTTTGACCTGACCGTACTGGCCGCAGTGCTGTCGGTTATCGGTTACTCGCTAAACGATACCATTGTGGTGTCAGACCGCATTCGTGAAAACTTCCGCAAAATGCGTAAGGGTAGCGAAACCGATATCATCAACTCCTCATTGACCCAAACCTTTGGGCGAACCGTAGTGACCTCCTTAACCACCATGCTGGTGCTGGTTGCGCTGTTCTACTTTGGTGGTGAGATGATCCATGGCTTTGCCCTGGCGTTGATTATCGGTGTCGGTGTGGGTACCTACTCTTCCATCTACGTGGCGGCGAATATTCTGTTGTTTATGGATATTACCCGCGAAGATCTGCTACCGCCGCAGAAAGAAGAAGACGAAGTGGACCAGATGCCCTGAAAATAATCGGGGTTACCCGGTGGGTAGCCCCGATACCTGATAGCCCTGTTTGTTATGACTCCTCCCGATACCCATGCTTCCCCTGCCATTTTCGATGATGAGCATTGGATGCGTCTGGCCCTGGAGCAGGCCCAGCGTGCGGCGCAATGCGATGAGGTGCCGGTGGGAGCGTTGGTTGTTCATGCCGGCCGTTTGGTGGGTACAGGTTTTAACCAGCCGATCAGCGCCTGCAATCCTGTCGCTCATGCAGAAATACTGGCGTTGCAGGATGCTGCCCGCTGCCTGAATAACTATCGTCTGATCGATTGCACGTTGTATGTCACCCTGGAGCCTTGCACGATGTGTGCGGGGGCATTGATCCATAGCCGGATTCAGCGCTTGGTATATGGGGCAACAGAACCCAAGGCTGGTGCGATCCTCAGTACATCCAGGGTACTTGAGCAGGAAGCCATGAATCACCGTATTGAGGTGACGGGGGGCATTTTGGCGCAGGAGAGCTCGGCCTTGATTTCGGGGTTTTTCCAGCGCCGGCGAGCCGAGAAGCGCGCCGCACGAGGCAAGCCGCCACTGTCCTGAATTAATTGATCTTGTTGGCGGCGCTACCCTGATTGTCGGTCAGGCTGGGTTCGCTAATGGCCTCTTCGCTGATACCCGGTTCGTGAGAGGTTTGGGCCAACTGGCTGGCTTCTACCTGAGGCGTTTCGGTCCACCGTATCAGATCGTAGTAACGGCGAATGTTTTGTACGTAAGCGACGGGTTCATGGCCACGGGCATAGCCATAGCGGGTGCTCTTGTACCATTTCTTCTGGGCGAGCAGAGGCAGGTTTTTTTTCACATCTACCCAGCGATTGGGATTTCCGCCGCGTTTTTCGGTAATCACCCGGGCGTCTTCCAGATGGCCGCGTCCCACATTGTAGGCTGCCAGTGCCATCCAGGTGCGATCAGGCTCGCGAATACTTTCCGGTATGCGTCGTTTTATTTTGGCAAAGTAGCGAGCGCCGCCATTAATGCTCTGCACCGGGTCCAGTCGATTGTCCACATCCATTTCCTTGGCTGTGGGCAGGGTAAGCATCATCAGCCCCCTGACTCCGGTTGGTGAGCGGGCAGTGGGTCGCCAATGGGATTCCTGATAGCCAACGGCGGCGAGTAATTTCCAATCCAGTTCATGTTGCTGGGCCGCACCGATAAAGAGCTCCCGATACTTGGGCAGGCGATTGTCCAGCTGGCGCATAAAGGTGCGAACACCGACATAGTCCAGCTGGTCGACGTGGCCGTAGAAGCGTTCGTTCAGGTGCGCCAGGGTACCGTCCTGGGCAATGCGAGCGAAAAATTGCTCGGCCTCTTGTTGCAGGCTGCGATCCTTACCCTTGGGAAACGCCCAGGCGAGTTGCTCGCCGGGTTGCAGGTCAAAGGCGATACGGGCGTTGGGGAAATAGATGTAGTTGGTTGCCCAGAGGTTGGAGTCGACAATGGTGTAGGCGATTTCGCCATCATCGACCATCTGCAGCAGGTCCATGCTTTCCAGCTCATCACTGCTGCTCCATTGGGGTTCGAAGTCGGCGATCAGTGAACGCACACGCTCTTCGTGGTGCCCCCCTTGCTCAACCACCAGCTCGCCCTCGGTAAGCTGGTCGAACGCAGCTGGCTTGGGCAGTTTGCGGTTGTACACCAGATGCAGGTTGATGTTCATGTAGGGCGGTGAAAAAGCCACCTTTTGTTGGCGCTCGGGGGTGATGCTGAGTCCTGCGGCGGCAAAGGTCACGGGCTGTTCAAAGGCCGGGCGAATCAAGGTGTTGATCAGCTCTTCGACCGAGCTGATGGCGCGAACCTCAAGTTCGACGCCCAGCTCGTTGGCGAATTGGCGAGCGAGTTCGTACTCAAACCCGCTGGGCTCATCGCGATCGTGAAAGTACGTTGTCGGGGTGTTGCGCGTGAGCATCAAGAGCTTGTTTTGCTGTTGAATTTGCTCCAGTTGGGTCGGTTTGTCACAGCCCGTCAGGAATAAACTCAGGGCGGTAACTGCGATAAATGCCCATACTGGCAGGGAACCCGAAAGACGACCTATTCCCATACACACCTGTGGCTAGATTGGATACTGCCGACATCATACTGTGTTCGTGCCACAGGAGAAACCTGTGGCTGGTTGTCGGCAGGGGAATGGAGTATGATACGCGCAAATTTTCACCCCCCTGATTGTGCTGGCAATCCTCCGTCGTTCGGGGGCTGTGGGCCGCTAACCGTAGCCCCGAAACCAGCCGCTCCAGATGCCTGCCAGAGGATAGTTAAACGATGCTTGAGTTGCGTGGCGCACCTGCCCTTTCAGAATTTCGTGCCAATAAACTGCTAGGGTCCTTGCAGACGCTGGTCCCCTCGGTTTCCGGGGTCTATGCCGAATATATTCACTTTGCCGATCTGGCCGAGGAACTCACGGTCAACGAACAGCAAGTGCTGGATCGCCTGCTTCGCTATGGCCCCGCTATAGCCTCTCATGATCCCCTCGGACAACTGCTTTTAGTGGTGCCGCGTCCGGGGACTATTTCACCCTGGTCGAGCAAGGCCAGCGATATCGCCCACAACTGTGGCCTGAATTCGATACGACGTATCGAGCGAGGGGTTGCGTACTATATCGAAGCCGATGACGCGCTGTCCCAGACACAACTGGAGACTCTGCTGCCGGCACTGCACGACCGTATGACCGAGGCCGTCTTTGCCAGTACGGCAGAAGCTCAAGCGTTGTTTGCCACCTCGGAGCCAGCGCCAATGGCCACCGTTGGTATTCTGGAAGGTGGACGGCAAGCGCTGGTTGAGGCCAATGTTGCGCTCGGTCTGGCCCTGGCTGATGATGAAATTGACTATCTGGTCGACAGTTTTCAGGCTCTGGAACGTGACCCTTCCGATATCGAATTGATGATGTTTGCCCAGGCAAACTCGGAACACTGCCGGCACAAGATTTTTAATGCCAGCTGGGATATCGACGGCGAAGCGCAGGAGAAGTCCCTGTTTGCCATGATCCGCAATACTCACCAGTTGCACGGCGAAGGCGTGCTGTCGGCCTACAAAGACAACGCTTCGGTGATTGAAGGCTTTCAGGCAACACGATTCTTCCCGAACCCTGAAAGTCGCACCTACGAAGCTTCAGAAGAGGCGGTGCATATTCTGATGAAGGTGGAGACCCACAACCACCCGACAGCGATCGCCCCCTTTTCGGGCGCAGCGACTGGCTCCGGCGGCGAAATTCGTGACGAGGGTGCCACGGGTAAAGGCTCCAAACCCAAGGCGGGTCTGACCGGTTTTACTGTTTCCAATCTTAATATTCCCGGTTTTCGCCAGCCCTGGGAGGGTAATTACGGCAAGCCGGAACGTATCGTCTCGGCGCTGGATATTATGGTTGAGGGTCCGATTGGGGGCGCCAGCTTTAACAACGAATTTGGCCGTCCCAATCTCTGTGGATACTTCCGCACCTTTGAAGAGCTGGCCCCGGGGGCCAACGGTGTTGAGATGCGCGGTTACCACAAGCCTATTATGATCGCCGGTGGCCTGGGTAATATTCGCGCCGATCATGTTGAAAAAGGCGAGATCCCTGTTGGTGCCAAGCTGATTGTGCTGGGCGGGCCCGCCATGCAGATTGGTCTTGGTGGTGGTGCCGCATCGTCGATGGCGACCGGCACCAGTAGTGCCGATCTTGATTTTGCCTCGGTGCAGCGTGGTAACCCGGAAATGGAGCGTCGTTGCCAGGAAGTGATCGATGGCTGCTGGCAACTGGGTGATGACAACCCTATCGCCTTTATTCACGATGTCGGCGCGGGTGGTCTGTCCAATGCGTTTCCAGAGCTGGTTAGCGATGGTGGCCGCGGTGGCGACTTCGAGCTACGTAATGTTCCCAATGATGAGCCGGGCATGAGCCCACTGGCCGTCTGGTGTAACGAGTCTCAGGAACGCTATGTGATGGCGGTAGCGCCTCAGAATCTGTCGCGATTCGAAGCGATTTGTGAGCGCGAGCGTTGCCCCTACGCGGTGATTGGTGAAGCCACCGAAGAGGAGCATCTGCGAGTTGGCGATCGCCATTTCAAGAACAACCCGGTTGATATGCCCTTGTCGGTGTTGCTGGGCAAACCACCCCGGATGCATCGCAGCGTCAGCCGCCAGCCTTTTGAAGCCCAACCCTTTGATACCGACAACATTGAATTGATGGAAGCCGCCGAACGTGTTCTCAAACTACCTTCGGTGGCCAGTAAAAGTTTCCTGATAACCATTGGCGATCGTTCGATCACCGGTACCGTGGCTCGTGATCAGATGGTCGGCCCCTGGCAGGTGCCCGTTGCCGATTGTGCGGTCACTGCGACTGATTATCGCGGGGTTACCGGCGAAGCTATGGCCATGGGTGAACGCACCCCGGTTGCCTTGTTGGATGCGCCGGCTTCCGGACGCATGGCGATCGCTGAGGCGATCACCAATATTGCCGCTGCAAGTATCGACAAGCTCTCCGATATCAAACTGTCTGCCAACTGGATGGCGGCCGCTGGACATCCGGGTGAGGATGAAAACCTGTACGATACGGTTCGGGCCGTCGGCATGGAGACCTGCCCTGAGCTGGGTATCTGCGTACCTGTGGGTAAAGACTCCATGTCGATGCGTACCCAGTGGCAAGCGGAGGGTGAAGACAAATCCGTGACTGCACCCTTATCGCTGGTTATTTCAGCCTTTGCTCCGGTCCAGGATGTACGCCGTACTCTAACTCCTGAGCTGCGTACCGATCAGGGGGATACGGATCTTATCCTTATTGATTTGGGTAACGGTCAGAATCGTCTCGGCGGCAGTGCCCTGGCGCAGGTGTTCAAGGCCGTGGGGGAAACACCGGCAGACCTCGATGATTCTGAAGACCTGAAAGCTTTCTTTGCGGTAATTCAGGGGCTGAACCGCGACCAAAAGTTGCTGGCTTATCATGACCGGTCGGATGGTGGTCTGTTCGTGACGCTGGCCGAGATGGCATTTGCTGGCCGCGCCGGTGTGGAAGTGCATCTGGAGCGCATTTGCGATACTCAGGAAGATGCTCTGGCGGTGCTCTTTAACGAAGAGCTGGGTGCGGTGGTTCAGGTGCGGCAAGCTGATACCGAGCATGTGTTGCAACAACTGAATGCGGCAGGCCTTGGTGAGCAGAGCACCGTGATTGGCTCGGTAGAAGCTAGCGATAGCCTGAGTTTGCTGTTTGCCGGCGAGACTTTGCTGGAAAATTCACTCGAGCAATATCAAAGCTGGTGGGCCGAAACCAGCTATCGTATTCAAGCTTTGCGCGATAACAGCGATTGTGCACTGCAGGAGTTTGATGCGATTGCCGACCGTGATGATCCCGGCCTGCATGTTGAGTTGAGTTTTGATGTCAACGAAGACATCAGTGCGCCTTATATCAATAAAGGCGTACGCCCTGAAATCGCCGTGCTGCGCGAGCAGGGAGTGAACGGACATATTGAAATGGCGGCGGCGTTTGATCGTGCCGGTTTTAATAGCGTTGACCTTCATATGAGCCAGTTGTTGTCTGGAGAGGTGGATCTGGCGCGCTTTAAGGGGCTGGTGGCTTGTGGCGGTTTCTCCTACGGTGACGTATTGGGTGCCGGAGAAGGTTGGGCCAAATCTATTCTCTTTAATGAGCAGGGTAGGAAGCAATTTGGTGATTTCTTTGCTCGTCAGGATAGCTTTGCTCTGGGTGTTTGCAATGGCTGCCAGATGCTATCGAATCTGCATGAGCTGATCCCTGGTACCGAACACTGGCCACACTTTGTGCGTAACCGTTCGGAGCAGTTTGAGGCGCGGGTAGCGATGGTTGAAGTGCAATCGAGCGCTTCCATTTTGCTTAAGGGCATGGAAGGTTCAAGAATGCCGATCGCCATTGCCCATGGTGAAGGTCATGCCGAATTTGCCAGTGCGGATCAGCTGGCCAGCGTTAATCAACAATCGTTGGCGGCGCTACGTTATGTTGATAACTACGGTCAGGTGACCGAGCAGTATCCGGCCAACCCTAATGGTTCGCCAGAGGGTATCGCAGGCCTGAGCAGTCTGGATGGTCGGGTTACGATTATGATGCCTCACCCTGAACGAGTATTCCGGGCGTTACAGAATTCCTGGGCACCTGATAGCTGGAATGAAGATGGCGCCTGGCTGCGCATGTTCCGCAACGCTCGGGTTTGGATCGATTGATCTGTTGCTGAATTGGGGGGTACCGTTTTTAGGAGCGGTACTTTCTTGGTTGAGAGGGTATTTCCAGTAGAAATAGTCTTATTAGTCAGGATGGTATTTTACTTAATTTAGCTTATGCCAAAAACAACAAACCCCGCTTGTGCGGGGTTTGTTGTTTTTGGGTCTATATGAGCCTGTTACTGAAGCTGGCTCAAAACCAGATATAGGCTGATACATAAAGTTGTGAAGGCGGCGCCGAGCAGCAGGGCTTCCTTCCCGCTTAGCTTGTCATCCATGTCGTTCTCCCTAATCAAACTGCTTCATACTACGGCTCAAATTATAATACGATCAGTTTTACGATCAATATCACCTTTGTAAGACTACGTTGTGAGTGAAGGGCTATTTTGTAGGACATTGACCATTATTGCCCTGTTTGTAACGAGCGCTTGCACCCTGTATTCGGAGCTGTCATCGTGCTTCGATAATTGCATGTTAATCAGGAGTTATTCCGCGTGAGATTTTCCCCGGTAATTATGTTGTCTCGACCACTGTGGTTGGCGGCTTTGCTAATCGCCTTTAATGTGCAGGCGTCACCGATTGCCGATCTGTTTGCGAAGGTGGATCCGAGTGTCGTGACCATCCGCATCAGTGAGCAGGTAATCGATCCCAAGAAAAGCAATGCAATGCGCTCAAGCAGTGGTTTGGGTACCGGGATAGTGATCTCCAAAGATGGATTGATCATGACGGCGAACCATGTGGTGGAGTTGGCCGATGCGGTTGTCGTTGAGTTTTCTTCTGGAGAACTGATCAGTGCCAAAGTGAAGTCAGCGGATGCGTCAACGGATGTGGCCTTGTTAAAGCTGGATTCTCTACCCAAAAAGCTCTCGGTGGCCAAGCTGGGAGATTCAGACAAGGTGCGTGTCGGCGAGCAGATTTTTGTTATCGGTTCCCCTTATGGGGTCAAACACACGCTTTCGGTAGGGTATGTGACCGGCCGCCGTGAGGTTGGGCGGGTTCGCGGCCAGTTAACCCCGGTCGAATTCTTACAGACCGATGCGGCTATTAATCAGGGCAATTCCGGTGGCCCCATGTTTAACCTGAAAGGTGAAGTGATTGGCATTGTCAGCCATATTCGCACGCGCTCCGGCGGTAACGAGGGTTTGGGGTTTGCCTCTACCATTAATTTGGCCAAACGCATGCTGCTCGATGAAAAAAGCTTTTGGGCGGGTGTCGAGGTGATGGTAATGGGGCCAGCAGAGGCCAAAGCACTTAACGTGCCACAGGACTTCGGTTTGCTGGTGCAGCGGGTGGCGAAGAATTCTCCGGCGTATTTTCTGGGCCTGAGGCCAGGCACCTTGCCGATCAAATATGGTAACGACAGTCTGGTATTGGGGGGCGATATCATCATTGGTATCATGGGGATTCAGCTGACCGATGAATTGCTCGATGCTGCTGATTCTCCCATCCGCAAACGGGTCGCTCAGCTCAAGAAAGGTGACCGGATTGAGATGACGGTGTTCCGTGAAGGTGAAGTCATCAAACTCTTTACTACTCGATAGCAGGTAACGCTTGTACAAGCTGGCCGTTTTCGTTCCACCCAGTCACCTTGAAAGCCTCAAGGAGGCGCTGTTTGCTGCCGGTGCGGGCCGCATCGGCAACTATGGCCGGTGCGCCTGGCAAACTCTGGGTGAGGGACAGTTTATGGCCCTTGAAGGAGCGGACCCTTTTATTGGTGATGTCGGCGAATTAGAGCGGGTCAGCGAGTACAAGGTAGAGATGGTGTGCACCGATGAACTTATTCGCACCGTTGTGAAGGTTTTGAAGCAAGCTCACCCCTATGAAACGCCAGCCTATGAGGTTTGGCGAATCGAAGATTTATAATGTGAACGTCTAGCAAAGTATCGCTAATTGGCTCGTACGGGGCGAAGCAGGGCTTCAGAGCGAACCGGAAAATGGCCGGCCTGGCGGTCGGCAAAATAATATCTGAGAGTGCGTCCGATGGTTGGGAAGGCTAGCTCGTCCCAGGGAATCTCTGCTTCCGGAAGCAATTGAGTCATCAGGCTTTCGCTGCCTGGAGCAAAGTGCTCGGTGGTCATATCGGCCAGATAAAAGAGATGAACCTGATCGATATGGGGCAAGCTAAACAAGGTGTAGAGCCTCAGGTTCTCAACCTGGGCGCAGGCTTCCTCTTCGGTTTCCCGGGCTGCGCCTTCTTCGCAGCTTTCACCGTTCTCCATAAACCCGGCGGGTAGGGTCCAGTAGCCGTAGCGCGGTTCTATGGCGCGTTTGCAAAGCAGAATGCGGTTATCGTAAACCGGAATGCAGCCGGCGACGATCTTGGGGTTTTGATAATGAATCATGTCGCATCGGGTGCAGATGTAACGGGGACGATTGTCTCCTTCGGGAATGTTTAGCCCTACTGTGGCGCCGCAATCACTACAAAACTTCATTAACTACCCCCCATTAACGTCGAATGCCGGTCCAGTATAGGGGGCTGGGATAGGAAATGTAACGGCTTTTACGGGGCGCCGGGTGGTGAGGTTTGTAAGGGGTAGATAACGGCTTTTTGTCGTGGTCCCGATGCCGGGTGGCTAATCGCCTGTTTTAATGATTCCAGAGCCTCAAACATCATGCTCGACAGGGTGATACAACGACTGACGGGGTTGGTGCTGTGTCGTGTTTGCATCTCGGCCTGGAATTGTATGCCACGAAGCCGGGGTTGCAGGTGTTGCGGAGCCTCTTGGATGAATTCCTGTATCAACTGACTTTTGAGCTGCTCAAAGCGTTCCGGGTCGTCTTCGGCCAGATGATGGAGTTCATCGAATGATGGTAGGGTTTGCATGTGCCATCCCCCTGTTATGGCGGTGGTAGTAACGATGGTAAAACCCGGATCGCGGTATGTATACGGCTCTGTTTGATCGTTTTGTTATTAGTTAATCCAATTACCACCCGTCCAAGTGCATAAAGCGTTAAGGCTTGTGGTTCACGTCATTGCAGTCTGGTGGCCATCTGGCAATAATGGTTGACAGCTAAATTAGATCCCGAGGGAGGGGTCAGGTGCTGGGTTGCCAGCCTTAAGTCATGATTAATCAACTCAAAAGCCGTTTACGACAACACCAGCCCCGTCAGTTGATTGGTGCCTCGGAGGCACGCGATTTGCCCGAGGCCGGGGTGCTGATTCCGTTGCGCGAGCGTGCAGGAGAAGTTGAGCTGGTGCTGACCCTGAGATCTGAACAACTTTCGACTCACAGTGGCGAAGTGGCTTTTCCTGGTGGCAAAAGGGATCTGGAAGATCGGGATCTGTGGCATACCGCGCTGAGGGAAAGCCATGAGGAGATCGGCCTGGATCCCTCTACGGTAACTCGACTGGCAGAGATGGGCCCTCTGGTTTCCCGCTTTGGTATCAAGGTCACGCCTTTTGTTGGCATTATTCCAGCCGATGCACAGCTGGAGGCGAATCTGGATGAACTGGACTGTATTTTTTCGGTACCTTTATCGTTCTTTCTGGAGGATAAACGGCTTCGTACCGATTCCATCCGCTTCCAGCAAAAAACCTATTATGTTCCCGCGTATGAGTACGATGGCTACCAAATTTGGGGGCTGACAGCGGTGATGCTGGTCGAGTTGCTTAATGTTGCGCTCGATGCGGGTATTCCCCTGCATGCCCCACAGTTCAGCACTGAAAACCTGAATCGCTAGCCTTCAGGTATCGATTGTCTATGTCCGCCAGTTTATTAATGCTGAGTCATCCTGAAGCGGTTAGGCATCGAATAACCCCTTTCCTCCACTTATCCAGAATCTGTAATCAGGAGAATACCTATGATCTACCAATTGGGAGATCGGCAGTTAGAAACTGCTACCCAGGATTTTTACATCGCCGAGAGCGCCTCTGTGATTGGCTCGGTTCGCCTGGAGGCGAATGCCAGTGTGTGGTTTAACGCGGTGATTCGTGGTGATAATGAGCTGATCACCATCGGTGAAAACAGCAATGTCCAGGACGGTTCGGTATTGCATACTGATCCTGGCTTTCCCTTGACTCTGGGGGCGAATGTCACCGTTGGTCACAAGGTGATGTTGCATGGTTGCGATGTCGGTGATGGGTCCTTGATTGGAATCAATGCTGTGGTTTTGAATGGGGCTAAGATTGGCCGTAACTGTATTATTGGTGCCAATGCCCTGGTTCCGGAAGGCAAGGAGATCCCGGATGGTTCTGTTGTGATGGGATCGCCAGGCAAGGTGGTTAAGCAGCTGAGCGAGAGTCAGCAATTGATGCTGGCAGCGGGTGCCCAGCATTACGTGGCCAACAGCAAGCGTTATCGACAAGAGCTTCGTCCCGATCCCCGCTTTATACAAGGGCAATCGGAATGACGACTCGGCCAGTGGCATCCCCCTGTGTCAGTATTTGTGCGCTGGATGAGGATGATATCTGTGTGGGCTGTTATCGCTCTGATCAGGAGATTATGCAGTGGCGGGAGATGGACGATGACCAGCGCCGGCAGGTTATCGATGCAGCTAATCAACGAGCAGCGTCTATGGGACGGGGGTTAGGTGAGCGTTAAGTGGTATCGGCTGGGTTGGTATATAGGCTTGTTGCTGTCTCCCGTGTTGATTCTGCAAGGGCTGTGGATACGCCACCGTACGGAACGCCTGCCCGACGCCGAGGGCGCCCCTGAAGGCTGTGAAGGTGAATCAGAGCATCCGGTGTTGCGTCTACATCTACTGGGTGAGTCACCCGTTGCCGGCGTCGGCGTGGAATCCCGGCGACAGGGGTTGGCTTGCCAGACGGCCAGGGCCCTGATTGGCGAGCTGGATGCGCAGGTGCACTGGTCTGAGATGGGGGAAACGGGCAGCAACGCCCGGCAGTGGGCTCAGCGAGTTGCTGGCGATAAGGTTCTGCATGCGTGCAAGTTTGACGCGGTGGTAGTGGTCTTGGGGGTCAACGACACCAAGGGGCTGGTTTCTCTTCGTCGATGGCGTTTACAGCTTGAAGCTCTGATCGAAAATCTTGAGCTGAATGCCGATATTGTGGTTTTTTCGGCGGTGCCGGAAATGGGTCGGTTTACGGCCTTGGCGCCTCCGTTGAAGTGGTGGTTGGGTTGTCGTGCACGAATGCTGGATGATGAACTGATGCGAGTGGTTGAGCACCAAAACAATCAGATCGCCGGGATGCATATCAGCCGGCTCAATCCGGGGCTGGAATTAACGCCAGAGATGCTGGCCAGGGATGGTTTTCATCCTTCACAAGAGGGGTATTCCCATTGGGGGGGAGCACTGGCTAAACATATCGCTTCGCTGATGGTACAACCCAGGGAAGGTCTTCGACAGCACGCCCGATAGGGGCGCGCATCGGTTAACGTTATCGGATAGAATCCTGCACAGCTTGTCAGGGTTTTTCTCAATTAGGGTGGACTAGAGATCAATGGTTGTCTTTTGGTTAGTTACAGTTGTGATGGTTGTGGTGGCGTTGTCGTTTGTGCTGGTGCCTTTGTTGCGGTCTAAAAAAACCGAAACCGGCGCGCTGGATGAAGCAGCGGTTAACGTGACGGTCTATCGAGAGCGCCTTGCTGAGCTCGAAGCCGAGCATGCCGAAGGTAAAATTGATCAGGCCGAATTTGCTAAGTTGCAGTTGGAGCAGCAGCGTGCTCTGCTCGAAGATGCTTCTATGGCAAGCGAGAAAAAAGCCCTTTACGAAGGCAAGCGATGGCTATTGCCTGCCGTGTTGCTGGTACTGCTTCCAATCAGCAGCTACGGGCTCTATTTCCAGTTGGGGGCCAGCGCCCTGTTGACGGCGCAACCGGCCAATGAAGCTGACAACCCTCATGCTGCCGGAGGCATGGTTGAGATGCTGGCCAGCTTGAAGGAGGAGCTTAAGGCGAACCCTGATAACTCCCAAGGCTGGTTTACCCTGGGCCGTATCTATCTCTCCATTGGGCGATATGAGGAAGCGGTAACAGCGTTTGACAGGGTCACCGAGATCCTGGGTCAGGAGCATGCAGAAATTTTGTCCCAGAAAGCCCAGGCACTCTATTTTGGCGCTGGCAATCAAATGACACCAGAAGTTCAGTCGATCATCGATCGAGCGCTGGCTGACGACCCAAATGACCCTCAGCTGAATGGGCTTTTAGGGATGGTTGCCTTTGATCAGGGGCGCTTTGCTCAATCGATTACCTATTGGGAAACCATGCTAGCCAATGCCCGTGAAGGTATGAGTGAGGAAGGTATTCGTCAGGCGATTGAAGTGGCCAGGCAACAACTGGCACAAAGCGGTGGTGAAATGCCTTCACCCGCTGCTGCGGTTTCCAGCCAGCCTCAAACGTCATCGGACGCTGGGTTGTTGGGTGGCAAGCCCGTCAAGGTGTTGGTGGAGCTGGATACGGCTTTGGTCTCAGAGGTCTCTGCCGGGGAAACGGTATTTGTTGCGCTTAAGCGAGCGGGTGGACCGCCGATGCCCATAGCGGCTGTCAAATTCAGCGCTAGGGAGTTGCCTGCCCTGATTACTCTGGATGATAGCAATCTGTTGGGACAGGCCCCGGATATTGCGGCGGATGTTCCTCTGGTGTTAGTGGCAACCCTGTCCAAGTCAGGCACGGCAGGGGCCAAATCGGGTGATTCCAGAGGGATGTCTGCGCCCATGACACTTGGTGATATGGGGGAGAAGGTTATCCCGGTTAATATCGGTACCCTGATCCCTTGACCCCACGAGGCAATGCTGCTCAGTAACCGCAGTTGAGCTATCGGATGGGGGACTCTGACGATAATTCATAAAAAAAGGCCACCAATGAAGGTGGCCTTTTTGACACTGTAATCTATGACTACAGTATGCTTGCTATAGCGTGATTACTTACTCATGTACTCAATCGCAGCCTTATAGTCGTCATCGGAGCAATCGGCACACATAGCACCGGCAGGCATCGCATTTTTACCGTTCTTGACGCTGGCTAGCAAAGCGTCCATACCCAATGCAAGGCGGGGCTCCCAGGCGGCGGCGTCGTTTGCTTTAGGTGCACCGGCTACTCCAGCGGCGTGGCATACTTTGCAGGCTTTTTCGTATACGGCTTTGCCATCAGCAGCAAATACAGAGGCGGATAGCAGCAGAGCTGCAGCACTAGCAATTACTTTTTTCATCAGTTCTACCTTCTTGGTTTTAGTTTTGGCCATAAAGAACGTTGGCAGCTTACTATAGCAGCTAAAGGCTGTGGCTACCCCATCAAGCTTTTTTAGTTCACCATCGTTTGATTAGCATCAATATTGGACCATAGTCGATTATTTTTCTAGTTCAGAAGGGTGACATACTCCCCAAGAAGCGGTTTTAAAGCGGGCTCATATAAGGTTGCCGAGCCAATGACTGGGATGTGTTTTTGTTCAAGAGACTGATTAAAAGAGCGAAAAAGAAAGCCAGAAATAGCTGGCTAACGTATAAACGGTTGGCTATGAAGGGTCTTAACCAATTTCATCAAGTAAATACAGGCAGGAGTCCCCGGACATGTTGTCACGCCTTATGAGTATATTGAATGTAAGGTTTCATATCGCTGATCTGGTGAGAGCCAGTCACCATTCTGATGATTTTAAATGTACGCGTGCTGGCTATATAGCGCGACGTTTGAAACTGTTCAGCTATGCCTTTGCGGGTCTTTGCGCGCTTTGGATACCGTTCGATCTTGTCGCTTTATCAGAGCCCCATGTCTTTCCAATCGTGGCCTCTCGCATTGGCCTGGTTGTGTTCTTGCTGGGTATTGGCAGTTTTAGTACTAAATGGGAAGCCCCGTATGGGATTCACTTTTTGTTAGCTTCGTTTGTGTTGCTGCTGTGTGGCTTTTATCTGTTTTCGAGGGCGGTGCTGGGCGCGGATTCTGCCGGGGTGGTGGCCAGCTACTCGCTGTTGCCCTTTGTTTATATTGCGGCATTGGCCATTTTTCCCCTGACCCTTTTGGAGGGGGTGCTATGTTGTTCTGTGGTGGTGGCCTGCCTTTTTCTGGATCTTTGGGCGTCGGATTCCCTGCTTAGTTCGGGGGCGCTTCTTAGTTTTTGGTTGATCTCCACACTGGTGATGATCACTCTATGGGCGCAAATGGGGTACTTGCACCTGCTAATGCAGTTTTATCGTCAGGCGGCAATGGATTCGCTGACAGGCTTGAGTAACCGCTATGGCCTTATCAGTAGCATGAAGTCCGCTTTATCCCAGGCTGAGTCCGGGCAGGATTTTGCGATTCTCATGTTCGATATCGATGGTTGTAAGCGTATCAATCGCACCTACGGACAATATATCGGAGATAAGGTGCTGAGGTGTTTTGGGGGAATGATGAAAGCTCATCTCCGTGGTGCTGATATTGTAGGGCGATATGCCGGAGACAAGTTTGTAGCCTTGTTGAGAAATGCTAACAAAGAGCAGGCACATAAGTTGGCTGAGCGCTTGCGGTTGGCTTGCGAAAGAGATCCGGTTTATACCCATACGGGCGAATCGGTAGGTTTTACTGTCAATGTCGGCGTTGTAATGGGTGGTCAAGGTGCGGATGTTGAGCAGTTGCTGGAAGCTCTGGATGAGTTGCTTTACTCATCCAAGAATGAAGGCAGCAATCGAGTGGTGTTGCTAGCAGAAGACGGTTGATAGTCTTTTCTGATAACGCTGCCGGCTTTTTCTACTGGACCTTGATCAGCGATGGCTGGGATCAAAATGGTTCAGGTTGGCTGTTTTGATCATGTTGTCTTTAATAAGAACTGTTTCGATACGGTATTCGCCAATGCTTAAGCAAATATTGGTTTCCGGAATGGATTCGAGTCGCTCGACAATCAAGCCGTTGAGTGTTTTTGGCCCATCTACTGGTAACTCCCAGTTCAACGTTTTGTTGATTTCACGGATGGTGGCTGTGCCGTCAATATGAAAACTGCCGTCGCTTCTGGGAGTAATGTCCTGGTTGATGTCGGCTACATCTGTGGTGAATTCTCCGACGATCTCTTCAAGAATATCATCCAGAGTGATCATGCCCTGTACGTCACCGTATTCGTCTACCACGAAACCCAGTCGTTGCTTCTCTTTCTGGAAGTTGAACATTTGAGTGTGCAGTGGTGTGTTTTCGGGTACGAAATAGGGGTCTTTTGCTTCCTGCAGCAGGGCGGCCTTGCTTTGTTCTTCCCGGATTAGAAAGCGGGAGAAATTACGCATGTGCAGCAAACCAATCAGGTTGTTAATGTCACCTTTAAAAATGGGCATGCGGGTATGTTGGCTGGCTCGCAGTTGCTCGACGATTACCGCCAGGTCGTCCTCGATATCGATGCCATTAATTTCGTTGCGGGGAATCATAATGTGATCCACCGACACCTTTTCCAGATCGAGAATATTGAGCAGCATGCCCTGGCGCTTGCGGGGCAGCTTCTGTTTCGATTCATGCACTACGGTACGCAGCTCGTCTGCATTCAGGTGATGCTCGGTGGTTGCTTCGGGATTAACCCCCAGCACTCGCAGCAGGCCGTTGGTGATAATGTTTACCAGCCAGACCGCCGGGTAGAGTAGCCACAATAAAGGGGTTAACAGAATGCTGGCGGGAAAAGCGATGCGTTCAGGGTGCAATGCGGCCAGGGTCTTGGGAGTCACCTCAGCAAAAATCAGGATCACCAGGGTGAGTGCGCCGGTGGCGATGGCGATACCTGCGTCTCCCCAGAGCCGAACAGCAATTACCGTAGCTATCACGGAGGCGAAAATATTAACAAAATTGTTGCCGATCAGAATGATACCGATCAGGCGATCAGGGCGTTCGAGCAACCGACTGGCACGTTGTGCGCCAGAGTGTCCCTTTTGGGCAAGGTGTTTCAGTCGATAGCGATTAAGTGCCATCATTCCGGTTTCAGAACTGGAGAAGAAGGCGGAGCTGAGTATTAATAGGCCCAGGGTGGCAAATAGGTAGCCCAGGGGAATGTCGTTCAAACGGGGAATTCTCTTTCTGTGTCTTGGACAGGCAGTGTAGTGAAAAAAGGCAACTTATTGAAGCAGTAGATCGAGAACGAATTTACTACCGAAATAAGACAGCATCAGCAGGGCAAAACCTGCCAGGGTCCAGCGAGCTGCTGTAAGCCCCCGCCAACCCCGTTGATGGCGCCCCCACAGCAATACGGCATACACAACCCAGGCCACAAGGGAGAGTAATGTCTTATGGGTCAGTTGCTGGGCAAACATGTTGTCGATGTAGATGATCCCGGTAACTAGCGAGAGCGTTAGCAATATCATGCCAACCCATATGAATTCGAACAGCAGGATATCCATGGTTTGCAGAGGTGGGAAGATACGGCCAAGACCACGAGGGTGTTTGGTTTTAATCCTGTGTTCCTGGTAGGCCAATAGCAGCGCCTGAACCGTCGCAATGGTCAACAAGCTGTAGGCTGTAATGGACAGCAATATATGGATGATGGTTGGTGCCTGAGTATTGTTAAGAATCGCTTCAGGTGTTGCTCCCGTTGCAGCCAGCATGACACAGAGGGCAGCAACGGGAATTAACCCGGCGAATAAGCTCTCAACAGGTTTTTTGAGGCTGCTCAGCAAAACAACCAGAACGATGGCCCATGAGACCAGGGAGCCAACATTAAAGAAGCTAAGGTTGATGCCGGCCGGGGTGTGAAGGGTGAAATAGATGCTAAAAGTTTGTGCAGTCGCACCACCCAAAGCCAGCAGTTGCAACAGGGACTTGTTTACCGGGCGAGCCCGTAACAGCGCGGGAACCTGATATACGGTGGCCGCCAGGTAAAGAGTAATAGCGATGATACTGGGGATTATGATGTTCATGGGTGCCCGATGCCTTTTTCAGGTCCGCAAGTGTGGCACAACAGTGGCGGAGGTTGAAGTCGCCAGCAGCAAAAGCAGGCATTGTTCCGGTGTTATTCAGTATTAAAAAGGGCAGAGCTATTATCTGCTGGCGCCAGGATCCTTGTTTTATCGTATGTGTCCGGCCAGATTTTGGTCTCACTGCAGGCTTCGGGTATAATGGCCCGTTATTTTTACCTGTCCACCCTCCCAACGGCCTCGAGGCCGCAACAAGGTAGATCGATGTTTGAGAATCTAACAGACCGCCTTTCCCATACGCTGAAAAATGTAACCGGCAAGGCCAAGCTGACCGAAGACAATATTAAGGAAACGTTGCGCGAAGTGCGTATGGCGCTGCTGGAAGCCGATGTTGCGCTACCGGTAGTCAAAGCCTTCGTCGATCGTATTCGTGAGCGGGCAGTTGGACAGGAAGTTCAGAAGAGCCTGAGCCCGGGTCAGATGTTCGTCAAGATCGTTCAGAGCGAACTGGAAGCGGTCATGGGCGACGCTAATGAAGAGCTTGATCTTGCTGCGCGTCCGCCGGCGGTCATCTTGATGGCGGGTCTTCAGGGTGCGGGTAAGACAACCTCGGTGGCTAAGTTGTCCAAGTGGTTGACCGAGCGTAAAAAGAAGTCCGTGCTGGTGGTTAGTGCCGACGTTTATCGTCCCGCGGCGATCAAGCAGTTGGAAACTCTGGCCAATGAAGTGGGTGTGCATTTCTTCCCTAGCGATGCCAAGCAAAAGCCGTTGGCTATAGCTCAGGGCGCGATTACTGAAGCCCGTAACAAGCATTACGATGTGGTGATTGTTGATACTGCGGGTCGCCTTCATGTCGATGAAGATATGATGGGCGAGATTCGTGAGCTTCATGCGGAAATCACTCCAGTGGAAACCCTGTTCGTGGTCGACGCGATGACCGGCCAGGATGCGGCTAATACCGCCAAAGCGTTCAATGATGCGCTGCCCCTGACAGGCGTAATTTTAACCAAGGCCGATGGTGATGCGCGCGGTGGTGCCGCGCTCTCTGTACGTCATATTACGGGTAAGCCGATTAAATTCCTGGGCATGGGTGAAAAAACCGATGCCCTCGAGCCTTTCCATCCGGACCGGGTGGCTTCGCGTATCCTCGGTATGGGAGACATGCTTTCCCTGATCGAAGAGGCGGAACAAAAGCTCGATAAGAAAAAAGCGGAAACTCTGGCCCGTAAGTTGAAGAAAGGCAAAGGCTTTGACCTGGAAGACTTTCGTGATCAACTGCAGCAAATGAAACAGATGGGTGGCATGGCGTCCATGCTCGATAAAATGCCCGGCATGGGTAATATGGCGGCGATGGCGCAGCAAAAAATGGCCGATGAGAAGCCTTTCGTGCAGATGGAGGCCATTATTAATTCTATGACTCCCCAGGAGCGTCGTTTTCCGGATGTTATCAATGGCTCCAGGAAAAAGCGTATTGCGGCCGGTTCCGGTACTCAAATCCAGGATATTAACCGTCTCATCAAGCAGCATAAGCAGATGCAGAAAATGATGAAAAAGGTTTCCCGTAAGGGCGGTATGGCCAATATGATGCGTGGTCTGGGTGGTATGAAAGGTGGTCCTGGCGGTATGGGTGGCATGGGTGGACCTGGTGGAATGATGCCTCCAGGAGGCCGCTTCCCCGGCATGTAAAGGCCCGTCCAGCCAGCTTGCAGTAGATTTTTCCCGTTTAGGGGGTAAAAAGGGTTTGCATTGCCGGGCTCATCCCGTAAAATGTGCGCCCTTTCAGGGCTCCGGTCCGTGTGTTGTTAGTCGAAGAGGTATGGTGCCTCTTGTTCAACTTTAGGAAATACTGATTCATGGTAACTATTCGTTTGTCGCGTGGCGGCTCCAAAAAGCGTCCGTTCTACCACTTGACCGTGGCTGATTCCCGTACTTCTCGCGATGGTAAGTTCATTGAGCGTGTAGGTTTCTTTAATCCTGTTGCCCGTGGCCAGGAAGAGACTTTGCGTGTTGATCAGGAGCGTGTTGATTTTTGGATTGCCAAGGGTGCAACTCCTTCTGAGCGCGTTGCCAAGCTGTTGAAAGACGCAGCTGCTGCCTAATTTAAGCTCAGGCAGAGTTCGGTATCGTGGCAACCGCCCAAAATAAAGAGCAAATCGTTCTCGGGCGTATTACCACGGTTTATGGGGTAAAAGGCTGGCTTAAGGTACATTCTTATACCGAGCCGATGGATAACATCCTGAATTACTCTCAGTGGACTCTGAATCAGCAAGGCCGCAAACAGACAGTTGAAATCGATCAGGGCCGCCATCATGGCAAGGGCCTGGTTGTGCGCCTCAAGGGGTGTGATGACCGGGAAGTAGCGCGAACCTTTACGGGCAGCGAGATCCTGGTAGAAAGATCGCAACTACCTACACTGGACAATGGTGAATACTATTGGCATCAGTTGCAGGGGTTGGAAGTAATAACCGATCACGTGGTCGAAGGCGGTAGAGCCGAACCCGCGTTGTTAGGGAAAGTTGCTCAGTTGATGGAAACCGGTGCCAACGATGTTTTAGTGGTCCGGGCTTGTAAGGGCAGTATTGATAAGCGGGAACGCTTGATACCTTACTTGCAAGATCAGGTGATCAATGAAGTAAATCTCGAAGAGGGATTTGTACGGGTCGATTGGGATCCGGAGTTTTAGTTGTGTGGTTTGGGGTTGTTTCACTCTTCCCGGAAATGTTCAAAGCCGTAACGGAGCAGGGCATAACAGGAAGGGCGGTGAAGCAGGGCCTGGTTGAGGTAGATCTCTGGAATCCAAGAGACTTTACCTGCGACCGGCACCAAACGGTGGATGATCGCCCATATGGCGGTGGTCCCGGCATGTTGATGAAAGTTCAACCTCTGCGTGACGCTATCCATGCGGCCAAAGCGGCTGCTGGAACTGAGGCTAGAGTGATCTATCTCTCGCCGCAAGGTCGTAAGCTCGACCAGGCGGGTGTGATGGAGCTGGCCAGTCATAAACGACTGGTGCTGGTCGCAGGGCGATATGAAGGCATTGATGAGCGGGTTGTCGAAACCGAAATCGATGAGGAGTGGTCCATTGGTGACTTTGTCCTCAGCGGCGGTGAGTTGGCAGCCATGACCTTGATCGATGCGGTCTCACGCTTTGTTCCGGGAACCCTCGGCCATGAGGACTCCGCCCAGGAAGACTCGTTTTCAACGGGTTTGCTCGACTGCCCACACTATACTCGTCCCCCTGAGATTGAAGGTAAAAAGGTTCCTGATGTGTTGCTTAGTGGCAATCATCAGTTGATCCGGCGCTGGCGATTAAAACAATCGCTCACTCGTACCTGGTTGCGACGTCCGGATCTGCTGCAAGGCCTTGAGTTGGATGCCGAGCAGCAACAGTTGTTGGATGAGGTTATTCGTGATCATCGTGATGCAGAGTCTTAGTTGCTCATTATCGCGAACTGGTCAGGGTGGGATTAATTGCTTTTAAAGATGGAGTAAACCATGAGCAAGAACAAGATCATTGCTGCGATCGAAGCGGAGCAAATGTCTAAAGAAATACCTGTATTTGGCCCCGGTGATACCGTAGTCGTACAGGTTAAAGTAAAAGAAGGTACCCGCGAGCGTCTGCAGGCATTCGAAGGTTTTGTTATTGGTAAGCGTAACCGCGGCCTGAACTCGGCTTTCACCGTTCGTAAAATGTCCAACGGTGTTGGCGTTGAGCGTACCTTCCAGACCTACAGCCCGCTGGTTGATAGCATTACCGTCAAGCGTCGCGGTGATGTTCGTCAGGCCAAGCTGTACTACATGCGTGAGCGTACCGGTAAGAAGGCTCGGATCAAAGAGAAGTTGGGTTGATTCGGCATCCCTAACCGGCGATGTTAAGAAGGCAGCCTATAGGCTGCCTTTTTTAATGGCTTTCAGATCGTTTTATTCTATGCGTCGTAGGCGCGGGATTTTTGCTTTTAATCAGTTATACTCCCGCGCCTGTTAACCCCTGTTTAAAGAAGAGTAGTAACCCCTATGTCACAGTTTCAAGGTATTGAGAAAGAGATGGCCGAGCTGATGATCGAGGTGCTCAATCTTGAAGATGTCGAGCTCGATGAAATAAACCCTGAAGAGCCATTGTTTGGTGATGAAGGTTTGGCGCTTGACTCGATTGACGCACTCGAAATTGCTCTGGCGGTATCGCAAAATTATGGTATTCAGCTGAAATCTGACGATCCCGATAATGCTCGTATCTTCGCCTCCTTACGAGCGCTCTGCGCCCACGTTGAGCAGCATCGCACTTAACGGCCGGTTGACCCAGTGCAGAATAACGTCCCGGTTTGTCATCGATGAAGCCGTTCTTTCAGGCTTATGATAACCAGCAGCCGGTTATTGTCGGGACTTCGGTATTTGCGCGTTCGTTAGCTATCGGTGATTTGTTAACGCAGGCCCAATGCCTGTCTGATCGGTTCCCTGAAAGAACATCGATCGTTAATTTATGCAGTCACAAGTCGAGCTTTTTGGTCACCTGGATGGCCGCGGTGCTGAGCCGAACTTCTATGCTGTTGCCGCAAAATGAAACGCCAGAAGTGCTTGCGGCCCTGTGCGATGAGAATCCTGATCTTTGCTTTGTTTGGGATAAAACGCCATTGGTAGATGTTTCCGGCTGCTCCCGGATACAGCTTGACCCCATCACCCAGTTATCAAATCAACCGCCTGGCCAGAATACGGCGTTGCCCAGTATCGATCCAGACTATTGGCGACAGCCTGATACGGTGGTGTTGTTCACTTCGGGTTCTACAGGGGCTCCCCGTCCGCAGTGTAAATCACTGCAACAGCTATTTATGCGAGCCAAGCAAACCGCCGAAGCGGTTGTGAGTGAAGGGATTAAACGCGTCGTCACAACGGTCCCCCTACAGCATATGTATGGGCTGGAAAACGGATTGTTACTGCCCCTGGTTGCTGGGCTCGCATTGCAGGAATCCAAACCCTTTTATCCCGCTGATATTGCCGCTGAGGTTTCTTCGGATAGCCTGTTGGTCAGCACGCCAATGCACCTTCAATATTGTCTGGATAGTGATTTGGATTTTCCTCCTGCTGGTTGCCTTTTAAGTGCTACCGCAGCTCTTGAACCTGAGCCGGCAAAAATGCTGGAGCAACGCTTCGATTGCCCCTTGATCGAAATCTACGGTAGCACCGAGAGTGGCGTTATCGCGACCCGGCGTACTGCCGTTGATATCTGTTGGACGCCTTTGCCAGGTTTGCGTATTGAGGTTAATCAGGAAAGCGCGGCGCTCATACATGCTGATGAGCAAACCGGGTTGTCTGATCGGTTTGAGGTCTATACTGATGGCCGTTTCAGGCTGCTTGGCCGGGATCAGGACCTTGTTAAAATCGCCGGTAAGCGTCACTCCTTTTCGGCCCTTGATTATCTGTTGAAGGATATTGAAGGGGTCGATGATGGGGTCTTTTTTATTCCGGATACTCAGAAAGCGCGGCTATGTGCTCTGGTGGTTTCCCGTTTGGATGTGAAGACCATACAGGCTGCCCTGCGGCGTAAACTCGACCCGGTTTTTATACCCAGGCCACTCTTAAAGGTTGCTCGTTTGCCGCGTAACAGTCTTGGCAAGTTGCCTCGTGATGCACTCTTGCAGGCATTCGCTCAGGCACGCCAGCAAGCGGAAGATCCCGGCAATGAGTCCTCATAATATGGCATCGGAAGCCCAGGTTTGCTTCAATTTTCAGGTTTCCAGCGACCACCCTAGTCTGGCAGGTCACTTTCCAGGAAATCCGATCGTTCCCGGGGTCGTTATTTTGTCCCGGATAATCGAAGGGTACTTGGCTACTTTTGCGGCTCGTCCTTGCTTGCAGGGAATCCCCCGGGTGAAATTCCTGCAACCTTTATTGCCCGATTGCGACCTGGCGGTGACCTGTACTGTCCGTGGCAATAAGGTGCAGTTTGAAGGAGTAATTGCGGATGAGCCTTGTGTTCGAGGCGTGATACAGTTTCTGCTCGGTACTTTCACTGGGGAAAGTGCCTGATTATACTGGCGGCCCCTTTTCGAGCGCTTGAGTCCTATGCATCCGATACAGATCACTGCTTATACCGCCAGCAACGCGGCCGGGGTCGGTATAAATTCAATATTAGCGTCGTTGAAAGCGGAAAAAAGCGGTCTTGCGCCTAACGATTTTAACCCGCTAGCCACTTACATTGGTCGTGTACGGGAACTCGATACTTACCAGCTTGAGGCTCAATACCAGGATCTTGATTGTCGTAATAACCGGCTCGCCGATCTTTGTCTGCGGCAGGACGGCTTTGCGTCCAGAGTAGCCGCCTTGCGTGAACGTTGTGGGTCAACCCGCATAGGGCTTTTTCTTGGTACCAGTACATCAGGCATTTTTGATTTGGAGCAGGCCTACCATCATTCTGATGCAGGTGTTCAGTTAGATTTCGATGTTTCCTATATGGGCACGGTAAGTAACTACTCACTGGTTGAGTTTGTCGCAAGGTGCTTGGGGCTTGATGGTCCTCAGTTTTGCGTGTCTACCGCCTGTTCTTCGAGTGCCAAGGTGTTTGTTATGGCACAACGAATGATTGAAGCGGGTTTGATCGATGGCGCTGTAGTGGGAGGGGTCGATAGTCTTTGTAACAGCACGCTATACGGTTTTAACTCTTTGGCATTACTTTCCGAACAGCTGTGCCGGCCTAGTGGACAGGGACGGGATGGAATTAATATCGGGGAAGGTGGCGGCTTTATGCTACTTGAACGCAATAACGCCGAAGATGCCGATGCCCTGTGTTTGTTGGGGACAGGGGAGAGTAGCGATGCTCACCATATTTCCAGTCCCCACCCACAGGGTGATGGGGCGGTCGTTTGCATGACCCAAGCTATTGCTCGTGCGGGTTTGCAAGCGAGTGATGTCGATTACGTTAACCTTCACGGTACCGCGACGCCGGTTAATGATGCGGTGGAAGCTCTCGCCGTCAGCCGGGTCTTTGAGTGCGTGCCTGCCTGTAGCTCGACCAAAGGGTGGACGGGGCATACACTGGGAGCGGCTGGTATCACGGAAGCGGTGATTTGTGCCCTGACGATCGAACATGAGCTGCTGCCTGGCACTTTGAATCGAGGGGTGGTTGATGCAGAGTTACCGATTAGCCTTCTGCATAAAACCCGGTCTGGCAGTCCACAGAGGGCATTGACCAACTCCTTCGGTTTCGGTGGCAATAATTGCAGTTTGCTGATCGGGAGAGCGCTATGAGCATAACGCTTTATGTGGATGGTGTTGGTGTCTGGGCTCCTGGCATGGAAACCTGGGAGCAAGCTAAAGATCGGTTTCAGCAACCGTGCGAGGCATCGTTGGTGCCAGCGACGGCTCCCCGTCCAGCGTTGCTATCGTCGCGGGAGCAGCGAAGGGCCAGTCCAACCGTTCGCCTGGCTCTTGAGGTGGCATTACAGGCTGTTAACGGTGCAGAGCAGGATCCAGCAAGGCTCCCTTCGATCTTTGCCACGGCCAATGGCGATAGCGATATTCTGAATTACATTTGTCAGACCTTGGCGCGCCAGCCGGAAGCGGTGTCTCCCACCAAATTTCACAACTCGGTGCATAATGCCGCCGGCGGATATTGGAGTATTGGTACAGGGTGTCGCCAACCTCTCAATTGCCTTTCGTCGGGCCGATACTCCGTCAGCGCTGGGTTACTGGAAGCTGCTATGCAGCTTGGCAGTGGCGAACCCAAAGTGTTGCTGTGCGCTTATGATGTGCCGACCCCTGAACCCTTGAGTCTTGTTATGCCGGTAGAGCATTTCTTTGCCTGTGGACTGGTACTGAGCGCCGAGCAGGGCGCGGCCTCAATCGCCAGCCTGAAGATTGACACGTTGGCTGGACAGCAAGATGCTGATGAGCTTGAGGATGCTCAATTGCAGAGGTTACGAGAAGATAATCCCGCCGCCGAAATTTTGCCTCTGCTGCTCGGCCTGGCTTCGGTCGATAGTAAAAAAGCAGCGAATGGCAACGTCGAGGAAACAGGCGACAAAGTCAGGCTGGCTTTGAGTTCGGTGTTGCAGCTCAGGGTTGCTATAAGCTCATGCCGTTAATAGCAGAGGGACAATCGCTGAGCCTCGAGCAGTTATCGGGTTTGCTGCCGCATCAGGGTGATATGTGTCTATTGGCTTCGGTTGAAAGTTGGGATCAGAAAAATATCCATTGCCGGGTTATTTCCCATCGATCCGGGCAAAATCCCTTGCGTCATTGCGGTCGTCTGGATGCCCATACGGCGGTTGAATATGCTGGCCAGGCCATGGCAGTTCATGGCTCGTTGTTGCAACTTGTGGCTAACAGTGAATCCACAGATCATTTTACTCCCCCCGCCGGCTATCTGGTGGGGGTTAATCACTTTGTCGCCCACTGCCAGGACTTGTCGAAGGTTGAAGAGGATATTGACCTTTATTGCGAACAGCTGATCGCCGACAGCAATGGTCAGGTGTATCAGTTTGAAATGCGTGCACAGGACGTGATTAAGGCATCCGGGCGGGTAACGGTGATGCTTGATTCCGGGCAAGCGAGCCCTTTGACCTAAGCGATTTTTTGATAGGAGATGATTTACTCTGGTGAGGTTTAGCCCTGACTGGCTTGCCTTATGTAGTAACGCGCACGATCGGTCTTATCAATGCAGCTGGAATATTTTTCGAACTGCTGTTGCACCTTGGCGGCACCCAATAAGGTGGTAGCTTTGCCCCAAGCCACAGTGCCATCGAAGCCTTTGCTCCGGGCAAAATCCAGCTCCTGATAAGCCACCTCCAGACCGGTGGCACATTGCGCCGACAGTCCTTGATGACCATGGCCCGCACAGCCGCTGATCAGCAGGCTCAGTAAAAACGTGATAGAAAGGGGGCGAATAGACTGCATGCAGCGAACTCTCCATATCTGCATTAGGGAAAAAGGGTACGGGATAGCCGTGCATGACAAGGCTATAGCGGTGTACTCTAGAGCAGCCCTGACAGATTCGAAAGTGAAAATTCCTTGTCATGACTACCACATCACAGCTCGCTGAACACACTGATCCCTGGATTGATCTGTATCTTGATAACGCCTGGATGGAAAAGGGCTTGAGTGAAAACTCCCTCAGTTCTTACCGGCGAGATCTTAATGCCTTCGCTGTCTGGGCTATGGAGCGGGGAGTGGGTGATCTGTTGAGCGTTGAGCGGGCGCATTTGCTCGAGTATCTCGGTCATCGGCTGTCCAAGGGGTATAAAGCACGTTCCACGGCCCGACTGTTATCTTGTTTGCGCGGTTTTTATCAATATATGTTGCGCGAAAAGCACATCTCCCAGGATCCTACCCTGAATGTTGAGCTGCCCAAGCTGGGTCGGTCATTGCCCAAAACCATTACCGAAGAGGATGTTGAGGCGTTGCTCGATGCGCCCGATACGGCAACGGTGATCGGGTTACGGGATCGGGCCATGCTGGAATTGATTTATGCCTGTGGTTTGCGGGTTTCGGAATTGGTGGGGCTTGAGCTATCGATGGTGAACCAGCGCGCTGGAGTGGTTCGCATCCTGGGTAAGGGTGGCAAGGAGCGCTTGGTGCCTATGGGAGAGGAAGCGTTGGACTGGTTGCTACGTTACCTCGCTGAGGCTCGGCCAGAATTGATTGCCAGCGGTCAGGGCTCGGTTTTGTTTCCCAGCTTGCGCGGTGGTTTTATGACCCGGCAAACCTTTTGGCATCGACTTAAACGCTACGCTATTGAGGGTGGCATCAATAAACCTCTGTCCCCTCATACGCTTCGCCACGCCTTTGCGACCCACTTACTCAATCATGGTGCCGATTTACGGGTGGTCCAGCTTTTGCTCGGGCACAGCGATCTATCCACTACCCAAATCTATACCCATGTAGCTCAGCACCGGTTGCAGCAGCTGCATGCCAGTCACCACCCCAGGGGGTGAAGCTCTATTTTTTTCAATCTGTTAGAATAGTTTGCCCGTGTCGGCGGTCTATACAGCAGGTTGTGTTGCAATAGGGTCGGTTCGACCACAGAGTCAGAGGAAATGTATGCGTCAATTGAAATTGTTAGTCACTGGACTGCTGGTGGCTTTGTTCAGCCTTCAGCTGAGCGCCGATCAAGCAGCGGATGACAAGGCGGCCGAGACGATCAGGTCCGCCTTTCAGCAACTGGACAGTACCGTTGAAATTACCGAGGTGATGCCCACCCCGATCAAGGATCTCTACCTGGTGGTTATAGGTTCGTCTAACCTGGTGTATGTTACCGCCGACGGCAAACATGTACTTCAGGGCGATCTTCTCAATATCGGTCATCAGCCCGTGGTAAACCTTACCGAGATGGTGCGTAGTCAGATCAATGCCAAGCTGCTGGCCGGGTTTCCCCAGGACAAAATGATCGTGTTTCCGGCCGAAGGGCCAGCCAAAGCATCAATCACAGTGTTTACCGATGTCGACTGTGGCTACTGCCGAAAGCTGCACGCCGAAGTTCCTGAGTTAAATGCGCTGGGTATCGAAGTTCGTTATATGGCGTTCCCCAGAGGCGGCAAGCGGGCGCCGGCCTATGACATTATGCAGAACGTCTGGTGTGCCGATGACCAGCGACAGGCGATGACCGATGCCAAACGTGGCAAATCAATCGCCTCGAAGAGCTGCGATAACCCGGTCCAGGAAGAGTTTGAGTTGGGCATGCAGTTGGGCGTGCGTGGCACTCCGGCCCTGTTTCTGGACGATGGCACGATGATCCCTGGGTATCGTCCGGCCGAAGATCTGGCTCGAGATCTGGGCATTCTTTAAGACTGCCCGGAATTAGTCTGGAAAGAGCCCTTTGTCGTGTTCGTTTGAGCTTTTCAGGGGGGGCTGAATCTTATATTGCTTCCAATGCGTGGGGTTCCCCGCGCATTGCACCGGTCGGTGTTTCTTCTTTTAATTCTTGTTGTGATGGCTTGCCGGACTGGCTTTGTTAGCCCCTTATTGCTGGCATCAGGGGTCGATGACTCGTCGAATCTCTGTATAATATCCGCCTCATTTGGCCATTGGCCGACACCGTTTTTTGAACTGGGGAAGTTGGTTTGAAACCTATCAGAGTGGGTATCTGTGGATTGGGCACCGTTGGTGGTGGCACCTTCAATGTTTTAACACGCAACGCCGAGGTGATTCGTCGCCGTTTGGGGCGTGAGATTCAGATTGAAATGATTGCCGCCCGGCGTCCTAATCCAGACTGCGATACAGGTGCTATTCGTATTACGTCGGATATTTTTGAAGTGGCCCGCGACCCCGATGTAGATCTGGTGGTAGAACTGATCGGTGGCTACGATGTGGCCCGCGAACTGGTTATGACTGCCATCGAGCACGGCAAGCATGTGGTAACAGCGAACAAGGCCTTGATTGCTGTGCATGGTAATGACATTTTTGAAGCCGCTTCAGCCAAGGGTGTGAGTGTCGCCTATGAAGCCGGCGTGGCTGGCGGTATTCCCGTAATCAAAGCCTTGCGGGAAGGCTTGGCGGCCAATCAAATCAATACCGTCGCCGGTATCATCAATGGCACCGGTAACTTTATTCTGACCGAGATGCGTGACAAGGGCCGTGATTTTGCTGACGTCCTGAGCGAAGCGCAGGCACTGGGTTACGCTGAGGCGGACCCAACCTTTGATGTGGAAGGCATCGATGCTGCCCATAAACTCACCATTCTGGCTTCTATCGCCTTTGGCATGCCGCTACAGTTTGAGAAAGCCTATACCGAAGGGATCAGCAAAGTCAGTCCTGAAGATGTTAAATACGCCGAGGAGCTGGGCTATCGCATCAAGCATCTGGGTATTGCTCGCCGGCGAGAGCAGGGAGTTGAGCTGCGTGTGCACCCGACTCTGGTACCTGAGAGCCGCCTGATTGCCAATGTGGATGGAGTCATGAACGCCGTTATGGTTGATGCTGACGCTGTCGGGCCCACTATGTATTACGGTGCCGGTGCCGGTGCCGAACCCACGGCTTCTGCAGTCGTTGCCGATATCATTGATGTTGCTCGCAGCTTTGATCACCCCGGTTGCGCTGTGGCTGGTTTGGGTTATGCCAATGCGGAGTTGGAATCGTTGTCGATACTGCCTATCGAGCAGATTGAAAGTGCTTATTATCTGCGTCTGGATGCCAGCGATCAGCCGGGTGTGATGACCACTATTACGGGGGTGCTCAGTGAGGAAGGCATCAATATCGAGGCGATCGTGCAGAAGGAAGTGCATGCCGGTGAGCAGGTAGCTCATATCATCATGCTGACTCATACCGTGCAGGAATCGCAGATCAATCGAGCCATTACCGCGATTGAAGGGCTCGATGTCGTGACGGGCAGTGTGACCCGCATTCGAATGGATCATCTGGACTAATTATTTTTCCGCCGGTGATACACCGCCAGAAGTGGATACCGGCCACCATAGAACGAGTGAACCGAACGTGAAATATATCAGTACTCGAGGACAGGCCCCGGCCCTGAATTTTGAAGATGTGCTTTTAACCGGCTTGGCCCCTGATGGCGGTCTCTATGTGCCTGAAACCCTGCCGCGGTATACACCCGAGCAAATTTCGAGCTGGGCCGGGCTTTCGTATGCTGAATTGGCCAAGCAGATCATTGCGCCTTTCGTTGCGGAAAGCATTCCAGCGGATGAGCTGGGGCGTATTATCGATGATACCTATGCTGAGTTCAGTCATAGTGCGGTAGCACCACTCAATCAAATTGGCAGTAATGAATGGGTGCTGGAGTTGTTCCATGGCCCCACGCTAGCCTTTAAGGATTTCGCCCTGCAACTGCTGGGGCGTTTACTCGATTACATTCTCGAGCGACGCAACGAGCGTGCCGTGATTGTTGGTGCGACCTCGGGTGATACCGGCTCGGCCGCAATTGAAGGCTGTAAGCGCTGCGATAACGTCGATATTTTTATCATGCATCCTCATAACCGGGTGTCTGAGGTACAGCGGCGCCAAATGACCACTATCGTCGGTGACAATATTCATAACCTGGCGGTTGAGGGCAACTTTGATGATTGCCAGGCCATGGTGAAGGCCAGCTTTGCTGATCAGTCATTTCTTGAGGGCAAAGCACGACTGGTCGCGGTCAACTCCATCAACTGGGCACGCATTATGGCTCAGGTGGTGTATTACTTTGCGGCTGGAATTTCCTTAGGGGCGCCGCATCGCAGTGTTGCTTTCTCCGTTCCTACCGGCAATTTCGGTGATATTTTTGCGGGTTACATTGCCCGTAATATGGGTTTGCCGATCAGCCAGTTGATCGTGGCGACCAACAGCAATGATATTTTGCACCGTTTTATGGAATCCAATCATTACAATAAAGCGACGCTTGAGCACACGTTATCGCCCAGTATGGATATCATGGTCTCCAGTAACTTCGAGCGGCTGTTGTTTGATCTCTATGGTCGTAATGGTAACGCCATCGCGGAATTAATGGACAAGTTTGCCGAGACGGGTGAGCTTGAGGTTGATGAGCATCGTTGGGCATTTGCTCGTGAGCTGTTCAGTAGTAGTCGTGTGGATGACGAGCAGACCTGTGCAACTATCAAGCAAGTTTTTGCGGAAACGGAGTACTTGCTGGATCCTCACACCGCCATTGGTGTGTATGCCGCTCGACAGTGTCGACGAGATGCTTCAGTGCCCATGGTGACCTTGGCTACGGCACATCCGGTGAAGTTCCCTGAGCCGGTGATTAAGGCGGGACTTGAAGCCCCCGAACTACCTCATCATCTGAGTGACCTGTTTGAGCGGCAAGAGCGAATGAGCGTTTTAGAGCGAGACATTACCAGGTTACACAGCTATATCCGGCAACACAGTCGAGCATTGTAACTTCAGGAATAGGGTGTCATGCGAAAAGGCCAGCTTATGCTGGCCTTTTTTGTGGGTGCTATACGGCCGTGGCAAAAACAAAAATAGAAAGTTGGGCTTACATAACGAGCCTGCCGATCGATTTAGCGTTGTTATCGCAAAACAATTGAATTTAGGTTTTTGTTAGAGCTTTTCTGATGCAGAAAATAGAAATCTTGTGAAAGCGTCCACAGTATCAATTTGGTGGTTTTACAGCAGCATCGTTTATAGGGATAAGTGGTAGTGGGCTGCAGCAAGATTGTTTGTTCGTGGTTTTATGATAAAGGGATGCATGACCCCAAGGCTTTTGATGTGCTGTTCTGTGTTTGAATCGTTACATGGCTTACTGTTTTTTAGTTTGATGATGAAGAGCGTATCGGGGTGAGTGAAGGCTATTCAGATAGATGTGGGTAAGTTCGTGTCATATTTTTTACAAATTTGTTTAATGGTAAAATATATCAAATATGTTGAATGCTCATCTTTTAAAATGATTGCCATGTCAACAATATGATTATTACTCACTAATTCCATTTAAGCTGTTGATTTTAAAGAGCTATTTGTTGTTGTTGTTATTTGTTTTTTGTGTTGGCTGAAATGACTGATTTACAACGCTGACATAACAGGTACTATAAAGATAATTATACGGAAGTAATTTACTTTTTTTGTTTGTACTGCTGTAAGTGAGTTACCCCTTTGGAAAATTATAGAAATAAAATAAATGGCAGGAATAGACTTTCGTCCTGCATATTGCCAGCGCTAGCCAAAGCGACATCTCCGTCTCTTACTTGGTGGTGCGAATCGGCAGTCAATTCTTACAATAATCATAACGGATTTTTCATGACAAGGCCTGGGCATCTGTCCGGGCATTTTTGTGCGTGGGAAAAATAAATAAGGGTCTATTATGAAAAAAATAGCTGCCGTAAGAGCACTCTCTCAAAGAACGCCCAGTATCTTTAGCAAGATGTTCTTCTCCTTTGTTATCGTTCCTGTAATACCTGTACTGGCGCTATTGTACTTAACCTATAATGCACAAAATGATGGTGAAGAATACGCTAAAGAAAGTTTGATTGGTGCGGTCGACCTGATCGGTGCAAATATTGATAAATGGGTCGATAAAAACCTGTTCGTGTCAACACTGGCAAGTCGGTTCGACGAAGTAGTATCAATGGATCCCGACAAACAAAAACCTATATTGCGAAGGATCAAGGAAAACTCTACGGCTATTACCGCTGTCAGGGTGGATGCGGCAAATGGTTGGGCGGTAGCTCGAAGCGATGATAAGCCATTAAAAAACTATTCTGATCGGAAATATTTCCAGCAAGTTAAAGCTGGGGAGCCTGTGGCTCAGCAGGTCATTATGGGTAAAACGCAGAAAAAACCTCTGCTTTGTTTTACCGTTCCTGTGCATGATAAAGGAGTCTTCACTGGTGCGTTAAGTCAGTGTGCCACCCTGGATGATATTTCTAATAATGTAACCGACTTGAAAATCGGTGAAACCGGCTTCGCCTTTTTGGTAGATGATACTAATAAATTGGTGGCCTATGGTGGGTCAGATAAAAAGCTATCAGGTAAGCTCGAGGATATGGGTGATCACCCCGCGCTAAAAACGGGTGGGATGAATGAGTTGTTCTCTTATTCGGCTGATAACAAGAAAATTGCTTATAAGGCTTCGGTAGGACTGGGTTGGACGCTGGTTGTGCAACAGGACTATAACGAAGCATTTGCGATCCCTATCGCAGTGCGGACTAATGCAATCATCACTGTAGTTGTGACCGTACTTGCTTGTTTCTTTATTGTGTTTGTTATGAGTCGTGCGATTTCCAAACCTCTGGATCAGGCTCGTCAGGAAAACGATAATATTCTGGGCTCTGTAAACGATGGTCTGTTCCTGATTGATAAGAATTACAATATTGGTAAGCAGCAATCTTCAAATTTGAGTGAGATATTGCAGAAAGAGAATTTGGCTGACACCAGCTTTATGCGCTATCTGGCTGATGCTGTTCCTATCGATGTAGCGGAGCTTGCTAGAGATTATATAGATCTATTGTTTGAGGAGCGGGTAAAAGAAGCTCTGGTGCAGAGTCGTAACCCACTTAAACTGGTTCAAACCAGTATAGAAAATGAACAGGGACAGCTTGAATCAAAATACCTTAGCTTGACCTTTACTCGCGTATTCAGTGAGGGGTTGATCACTAATTTGCTGGTAACGGCTAAAGATATTACTCAGGAAACCTTATTGAAAGCTGAGCTTGAAAAAATCAAAGAAGAGAAAAATGAGCAAGTTAGCCTGTTGGCGGAAATTCTTTATATTCCTTCTGATAAAATGCACGCCTTCCTGGGTGAAGCAGATACCGTGCTAGGCAAAGTGAATGATATTCTTGAGCAGCCAGGATCTGATCTTGAAACCTACAAGACCAAAGTCAACACCATATTCCAGTTGATTCATAAGATTAAGGGTGATGCGGCGGCGATAAATTTTGAGATTTTCTCGAAGGAGTGTCATGAATTTGAAGAGCTCCTGACTAACATGCGCCAGCAAACCAGTAATCTGACTGGTAACGAGTTTTTGCCTGTTACGCTTGCTCTTAAAGAGCTGTTTAAGACCTCCAATGCTATTAAAGGGTTGCTTAATAAGGTGGGTGCCTTTGGTGTTGACGGTGCTCAATCAGCAGGCGGAGATGATTCATCGACCTCGGCTGGTCAGCCAGAGTTGGGAGATTGGGTACAGTTGCGAGTGATGGCTGAGCGATTGGCCGGTAAATACAATAAAGATGTCGAGGTCCACTTCCAGGGCTTCAAGTTAAAGCTTCCAGAAGGCTATCAATCTGCTCTTAAAGATATTTCCACGCAACTTATCCGTAATTCCCTCGTGCACGGCATAGAGGGTCGAATGGTACGTAGGGATCAATCGAAGATAAAAGAGGGGCAAATCACGATTTCCATCAAAGAGTCTCAAAGTGGTGGTTATACCTTTGTGTATAAAGATGATGGCCAGGGAATAGACTATGAGAATGTGCGAACCAAAGTGATTGAAAATGGCAAAGTGAGTGCTGAGGATGCGGCTAAGTTAAAAGAGTCTGATCTTCTTAAAATGACATTCGAGCAGGGAGTTTCGGTTATGGATGAGGCGAATCTGGATGCTGGAAGAGGGGTTGGTTTGCCGTTGGTGGTTGATACAGTCAAGGCCTTGAACGGAAAAATCAATGTCGCCAGTAATTTTGGTAAAGGCTTTATGTTAAAAGTTAGCCTGCCCAAGCAATCCAGTGAGCAGTTAAAGCTCGTTACCAATCAATAACTTGAACTCTACTACCTATGAAAAAACTACTAATAGTTGATGATTCGGAAATAATTCGCACCCAGATTCGCCAATGCTTTAAAGATTCTTTTAGTGCTATTCATGTTGCTAAAAATGGTAAGGATGCGGTTGATAAAGTTAAGGCAGTGCAACCGGATATTATTACAATGGACTTAACCATGCCTGAAATGGATGGGATTAAGTGTATTGATGAGATGATGAAGATTGATGATAGTCTGAAAATCTTGGTGATATCGGCGCTGTCAGATAACGCTACCTGTATACAGGCCTTGAAGCTTGGCGCCCAGGGCTTTCTAGATAAGCCTTTTGGCGACAAAGAGCTGAAAGAAGCTATCCAAATAATGCTTGAGGAAGGGTGATGGTCGAGGCTGAAATTGAGATCTTTATTCAGTGTGTTGAAAAGTATTTCTCCAAACGCTCTAAAGAGAAAATTATTATTGAAACGCCTTATTTAACGGAAAATATTTCACGTACCCTTTCTGATTATACCGGCATCATATCGATTAGTGGTGCTTACAAAGGGTCAATTTATTTTACGGCACCTTCAGAATTCTTAAAGCAGGTTTTGCTGGATCACGGTCAGAGTGATTTTAGTGTTGAGTATCTTGCGGATGCAATTGGTGAGGTTACAAATACTCTTTCTGGTAACTCAAGAAAGAGTCTGGGGCGAAATTTTGTAATATCGGTTCCGAAGGTGATTCAAGGAAATTCACAGGTCCCGGATTTAACTGATGGCGCTCATTCTTTTGTTGTCCCTCTGAAATGGCATGGGCATTCGGCTGCCATGGTTGTCAGTGTAATGAATAGCTGATCAAGGTGTTGGTTGTCTTGTACTGCGAATAATATGATTACTTATAATGTTTTGAGGTGTGTCACAGTTGTTGTCTATGAGCGTTTCTATGTGGTGAAACTGTTGGCTGTGCCGCTTTTTTATAAAGCTTAAATCTGTCTAATGATATGACTTTGGTGTGACGGTTGTTGCATCGATGTATCACTGCTGTAACTCATAGAGGTTCGTTGTTATGTCGTTATTCGTGACGTTTTTGCTCGGCTCAATAGGGGGGGCATTAGCATTCTACTTTCAGCTACCTCTTCCCTGGTTGCTTGGTAGTTTGCTTGCGGTGATTATCTTTCGAAAGCTATCGTTGGTGAAAAGCCCACCCAAACTATTTTCTCGCTGGATGCGCATTTTTCTGGGCGTGGCTTTAGGTGGGGCGATGGCTGAGAGTGTCGCTAGTTTCGAGATCACTACCATTGTGGTTCTCGCATCAGCTGTGGTTTTTGTTATTTTAGTAACAGTATTTGGCGTTTTCTATTTTCGTCGCCTGCCTAACTTCAGTTCTCTTGATTCTTTTATGTCGGCATTGCCTGGTGGGTTAACGTTTCTGGTTTCAATGTCGGGAAATCTGGGGGATCGCTTTCCAAAAATCGCCTTAATTCATACTGTGCGTATGGTGGCGCTTATCCTTGTTTTTTCCTTGTTTGCCTTTTTTTTAGGGGCTGAGGAAAGATCCGTCGCATCTTTTGATGAAGCCTTGGCCTTTCACTTCGATTTAGGACTTTGGCCAGTTTTACTACTCGCGCTGGCTTCGGGGTTGTTTGCTGACAAAGCCAACGTTGCCGGTGGCGATATAATGTTTCCGCTGATTATTTCAGCAGCAGTTTACGGTGTAGGCTGGGTTGATACACCCATGCCTGAACTCATTACTACGCTAGCGATGATAACGTTTGGCGCCGTTATCGGTTGCAAGATTACTCAGGGAGAGGCTGGTCAATACAAACCGCAGATAAAAGCATCACTGTTTTTTTCAGCTGTCGCTATCGGGCTGGCTTTGGGGATTGCTGTCGTTTTGGGAGGGGCTTTTGATCAGAATTACTTTCTGTTCTTCCTGGCCCTGGCGCCGGGAAGTATCCCCGAGATGTGCGTGATCGCTATTGCCATGGGATTTGATGTGGGCTTTGTTGCCCTTATTCATACCTGTCGTTATCTGTTTATTATGTTTGTTGGTGCCTTGGGGTTCAATCTATTGAATGGGCGGCAGGAAGGTAAAGAGAGGCAGGAAGACGCTACACCCGAGAAAGCCTGATGTCTTTCAGGCCGCAAAGTCTGCCTCTTTCTTAGTTGCGCAGGATGGGCCTGTTGGGCACCGGCTGGATCGTGATAGGGCCCTTTTTGTGATCTGATAATGCCTCTTTGATTTTCTTTACTTTTTTCGGGTCGGCACGAGGATAAACATAAACCCTGTCCTCGGTATCAGCGTCGATATGGTGTTGTCCTGTGACCTCAACAGGTTGCAATTCGTCAGGTTGTTTTTGTTTTGCTGGCTTGGCAGGTTTTGCTGTTGAGGGGGGAAGCGGCTGGACGGGGGTGACATTGATGACGTTGGGTTTGACCTCCACTTCGGCGGCTCCGGGTGTTGGCTGATCACTAAAGCTGGTGCTGCCCTGAGGGTCGACGTTTTTGTAGATCTTTCCCTCGGCGTTGATCTTGGCCACCATCAGGGTGCTTAACAGGCAGGCCAGGGTGAATAAATAGCGCATGGATTTTACCTCGTAGCAAACGACGAATACGGCGTTTCCTTATTAGCATAGTTGCTGTAACAGGTTACACTGGCCTTGTAGTATACGCCTTCCACCTGCTTTCAGCCGATGAGCCCCCTAATGGCCCTCAAACCTACGATTTATAAAGTCGATCTGTCTCTCTCTGATATGGATCAGCACCGTTATCATCAGCAGCGCATGACGTTGGCGCTGCACCCCTCGGAAACGGAAGAGCGCTTGCTGGTTCGATTGCTGGCCTATGCTCACTGTTATGAGGAGGGTATCGAGTTCACCCGTGGTATCTCGCAAACGGATGAGCCCGATGTCTGGCAGCATACTTTAACTGGTGAAATAGAGCAGTGGATTGAGGTCGGTCAGCCTGATGCCGAACGGGTTATCGCGGCCGGACGTAAATCCAGGCGAGTGTCTGTTTATGCTTATGGCTCTTCCTGTCGAGTCTGGCAGCAAAAGCAGGCTCCTAAACTCCTGTCGATGGGTAACCTGAGTCTTTGTGTGCTGCCTTATGACTCGTTGCAGCTATTGATATCAGGGCTTTCCCGCAACTGCCAATGTACCTTGATGATTAACGATGGCGAATGGATGGTGACTCTGGGCGACGTCAGTGTCACGCTTGTTCCTGAGTGGTTGCAGTGTCCCGAGACCGTATCCTGATGAGCATTCGTATTCAACGACGCTTCCTAAATGATCAGGTTGAATTACCCGGCTTGCCGCCTTTGTTACAGCGCTTGTATGCGGCAAGAGGTATTCGTAGCGAATCTCAACTGCAGCGCACATTGCAACATCTGCAGGGATACGATGCCCTGAAGGGCATCGATCGTGCGGCGGAGCTTCTGGCCGACGCGGTAGAAAAGGGCGACAGCATCCTGATCGTGGGGGATTTTGATGCAGATGGGGCAACTAGCAGTGCCTTGGCGGTGTTGGCGCTTCGAGCTCTGGGCGCTGTCAGAGTCGATTACCTGGTACCCAACCGCTTTGAGTTTGGTTATGGCCTCAGTCCGGAGATTGTCGCTGAGGCGGCCAAAGATGCCCCGAACTTGATCATGACTGTCGATAACGGTATCTCCAGTATTGAGGGTGTTGCCGAAGCCAATCGTCTGGGCATTCGAGTGGTGGTCACCGATCACCATCTGGCCGGGGAACAGTTGCCGAATGCGGATGCCATTGTTAACCCGAACCAGCCCGGTTGTGACTCTATTACCAAGAACAGTGCCGGTGTTGGTGTAGTGTTTTATGTGCTTTGTGCGCTGAGGGCTGAGTTGTTGTCCCGAGGCTGGTTCGACGAAGGTAGGGCGCAACCCAATCTGGCCGAATACCTCGATATAGTGGCCCTGGGCACGGTGGCTGATGTGGTTCAGCTGGATCACAATAACCGAATTCTGGTGCACCAGGGGGTACAGCGTATTCGAGCCGGTTATTGTCGGCCAGGTATTCGTGCGTTGCTGGAGCTGGCCAAACGGGAATTGCCGATGGTTTGTGCCAGTGACCTGGGTTTTGCGGTTGCCCCCCGGCTAAATGCCGCCGGGCGACTCGATGATATGTCGCTGGGTATCGAGTGTTTGCTGTGCGATGACCCACAGCGGGCTAAACAGCTGGCGCAAGAGCTGGATGGGATGAACCGGGATCGGCGCTCGATCGAAGCGGGTATGCAGGAGCAGGCATTGAAAATCCTGGCCAGCACCGAATTGGATGACAGTGGCGAGTTGCCCAATGCGCTCTGTTTGTTTGATTCAGAATGGCACCAGGGGGTGATTGGTATTCTGGCCTCGCGCATCAAGGAGCGAGTGCACCGCCCGGTGGTCGCCTTCGCCGATGGGGGTGACGGCATCCTTAAGGGCTCAGCGCGGTCCATTAGCGGTTTTCATATGCGCGACGCCCTGGAGCGTGTTTCTACATTGAATCCGGGTATGATTTCGAAGTTTGGCGGCCACGCCATGGCGGCAGGATTGTCCCTGGATAAGCAGTATTACCCAACCTTTTGCGAGTCGTTGCAACAGGTGGCCGCTGAGTGGCTGGGCCCAGAACAGTTAGAGGCGCGATTGATGAGCGATGGTGAACTCGGCGCCGACGAGTTCAGCCTTCAGGTGGCGGCTCAATTGCGTGATGCCGGGCCTTGGGGGCAAGGGTTTGCGGAGCCCCGGTTTGATGGTGAATTTGAAATAATCAGCCAGAAACTGGTAGCCGACAAACACCTTAAACTGGTACTGGCACAGCCGGATTCGGGTGTCTGCGTCGACGGTATTGCCTTCAATGTGGATCTGGAACGCTGGCCTGATAAGACGTCAACTCGAGTGCATTTGCTCTACAAACTGGATATAAATCACTTTCGTGGGCGGCAAAGCCTTCAGTTGATGATTGATCATCTGCAAGCACTGGATTAATTCGGGCTCTGTATAGGGCACATCTGAATTATTCGGAGGTGCCATAGGTATAAAACACAGTGAAAGCGCTCCGTTGATCGGTTAAAATGGCCCGCTTTTTTGACCACAGAATTCAGGTAAGGGATATCGATGCTCGAAGTAAACCCAATTGTGCAGACCATCAAAGATCTCGAGGCGCGTACGGACGTGCTTAGGGGGTATCTTTGACTATGCTGGCAAGAAAGAGCGGCTGGTAGAAGTTGAGCGCGAACTGGAACAACCCTCGGTATGGGATGATCCCGATAATGCCCAGGCGCTAGGGCGCGAGCGGGCGGCGGTGGAAGCGGTTGTATCCACCATTGAAAAGCTCGATGAAGGGCTGAGCGATGCCAGGGATCTGCTCGATATGGCGGTCGAGGAAGACGACGCTGATACCGTCACCGATGTGGAAAATGACCTCGCAGACCTGACCGAGCAACTCGAAGTGCTGGAATTTCGCCGCATGTTTTCCGGCGAGATGGACGCCAATAACGCTTTCCTCGATATTCAGGCTGGCTCCGGCGGTACCGAAGCCCAGGACTGGGCCAATATGTTACTGCGCATGTATCTGCGTTGGGGTGAACGCAAAGGCTTCAAAGTTGAAATTATCGAAGTGTCCGCGGGTGATGTGGCTGGCATCAAGAGCGCCACCGTGCAGTTCAGTGGTGAGTACGCTTTCGGCTGGTTACGCACGGAAATCGGTGTGCATCGACTGGTACGTAAATCGCCGTTCGATTCGGGTAACCGTCGTCATACTTCCTTCGCCGCCGTGTTTGTTTCCCCCGAAATCGACGATAACATCGAAATCGAGATCAACCCCTCGGACCTGCGGATCGATACCTACCGTTCCAGCGGGGCCGGTGGTCAGCACGTTAACACCACCGATTCGGCGATTCGTATTACCCACGAGCCTTCCGGCATTGTGGTGCAGTGCCAAAACCAGCGTTCGCAACACCAGAATAAAGACAAGGCCATGCAACAGCTGAAAGCCAAACTCTATGAGATGGAGATGCAAAAGCGTAACAGCGAAGCCCAGGCTCTGGAGGAGACCAAGTCCGACATCGGGTGGGGCAGCCAGATTCGCTCCTACGTGCTGGATGCTTCCCGAATCAAGGATCTGCGTACCAGCGTGGAAACCAGTAACTGTGGCGCTGTGCTCGATGGTGATATTGATGCCTTTGTTGAAGCCAGTTTGAAAAAAGGACTCTAATCGAGTCTAACTTGTGCTTTTAAAAAAGCGCTAACCTTAATCTTGGTGCCAACTGTAAGGGTGGCACTTAACCTTTGATAAAAACCGTCGCCGGGCCTTTTGTCCGGCATTTTGTTTAACAGGAAACTACCATGACTGATGAAATTCAAACCGCCCAATCCGAAGCTCACGAGGAGAACAAGCTGATCGCGCTGCGCCGTGAAAAGCTGGCGGATATTCGTCAGAAACGGGTAGCGTTCCCGAACGCCTTTCGTCGTGATGTCATGGCCAATGAGCTGCAGGAAACTTACGCTGAGCACAGTAAGGAAGCGCTCGCCGATGCCGGGATACGAGTTAAAGTCGCCGGGCGTATTATGCTAAACCGCGGCGCCTTTATGGAGATTCAGGACGTTTCCGGGCGCATTCAGGTGTACGTCAATCGCAAGAGTCTCGACAAGGAGTTGTTAGCCGAGATCAAGCATTGGGACCTGGGCGACATTATTGGCGCCGAGGGTACTTTGGCCCGCTCCGGAAAGGGTGATCTTTATGTCGATATGGACGCGGTTCAGCTGCTGACCAAGTCCCTGCGTCCGTTACCGGATAAGTTCAAGGGGCTGGAAGATACCGAGATGCGTTATCGCCAGCGTTACGTCGACCTGATCATGAACGATGAGTCTCGCAAGACCTTTATTATTCGCTCCAAGGTGATCGAGGCGATCCGGACCTTTATGGCGGACAAGCAGTTTATGGAAGTAGAGACCCCTATGCTGCAGGTGATTCCGGGTGGCGCAGCGGCGCGTCCTTTTGTTACTCACCACAATGCTCTGGATCTCGATATGTACCTGCGTATTGCGCCGGAGCTGTACCTCAAGCGTCTGGTGGTCGGAGGTTTCGAGCGTGTTTTCGAGATCAACCGTAACTTCCGTAACGAAGGCCTCTCGACTCGTCATAACCCCGAATTCACCATGATCGAGTTCTACCAGGCCTACGCTGATTATCGTGACCTGATGGATATCACCGAAGAGATGCTGCGTTATGTCGCCGAGCGGGTGTTGGGTACCACCGAACTGCCCTGCACGATCAAGGACAACGACGGCAACATCACCGAAGAGCGCGTGTACGATTTCGGCCAGCCCTTTGAGCGCCTGAGTATGGTCGATGCCATTCTGCGTTATAACCCCGAACTCAAGCGCGAGCAGCTGCTGGATTTTGACGCCGCCAAACAGGTGGCCGAATCACTGAAAATCAAGGTGATGCCGATCTGGGGCTTGGGCAAGTTGCAAACGGAAATCTTCGAAGAGACCGCGGAAGAGCAACTGATTCAGCCGACCTTTATCACCGAGTACCCGGCCGAAGTTTCTCCTCTGGCTCGTCGTAATGATGATAACCCTGATATCACCGACCGTTTCGAATTCTTTGTAGGTGGTCGTGAGATTGCCAACGGTTTCTCCGAGCTCAACGATGCCGAAGATCAGGCCGAGCGATTCCGTCGCCAGGTCGAGGAGATGGAAGCGGGTGATGACGAAGCCATGCACTACGACGATGACTATGTGCGGGCGCTCGAGTACGGTTTACCGCCAACGGCAGGTGAGGGTATCGGTATCGATCGTTTGGTGATGTTGTTTACCGACTCTGCTTCTATACGTGATGTGCTGCTCTTCCCTCATATGCGCCCTCAGGCATAATAGAACGGCTTTAACGGTACAAATAACCAATAACGTGAACGGCGCCAGCAGGGCAGGTTACCCAAAGCATCGACACAGGGTAATCTGTCCGGCGCCGACATAATAAGACAAAAAGAACGAGTGAAGAGGGATTTTTTGAGCATGAATCAAGAGTCTGAGGTGGTTCGCTACCGAGGACGCAAAGCCAGTCGCAGCGGCAGTGAACAGCGCCGTAAGACGATTCTGGAAGCGTCTCTGAGGGTTGCCATACGTGAAGGTGTGCGTGGTATTCGTCACCGTGCCGTGGCCAAGGAAGCCGATGTACCCTTGTCGGCGACGACCTACTATTTCAAAGATATCAACGACCTCATTAACGACACTTTTGCGTTGTTTGTTGAGCAGACCATCGCTGAGGTGAATCGTTTCTGGGCGGAATCGGGCGATCAGGTTACCCAACTTCTGAACCAGCTCGACGAGACTCAGGATAGCCGTCGAATTTTTGTTGCCAACCTGACCGATATCGCGGAGTCCTACATTCGTCAACAACTGCAAACCCAGCGTCAACAGCTGCTGGCGGAGCATGCTCTCAATCAGGAAGCGCTGCGTTCCACGGTACTTCGGGATATGGTGCTGGGCTATCGGAAAGAATTGCTTTCGCAACTGGTTGATTTTTACGGGGTGCTGGGAAGTTCGGATCCAGAAATGGATGCTAGCCTGACCCATGCGGTTATCATGGATATCGAGCATCAATGCCTGTTGCGCGATCCGGACAAGCACCATGAAGTGCCTGTACGAGCGCTATTACATCGCCACTTTCAACAGACTATGGGTCTGGCCGGTTAATCGATGAAAGTCAGTAAAATGCTGTTGGTTAGTCTATTCATGGAGCAGTAGAGCAGTTTCCTGCGCCTGGTAGGCCTTTTCGCTGGACCGAAGCCATGCACAGGCTCTAGGATAATCCGGGACTGATGCCACCATAAGCCAGGTTTAACAGGGAGAGAGTTATGCAAAGTCACGAAGTGGATTACAAAATCATCGGCCATGACATGCAAATGGTAGAGATCGAGCTTGATCCTGCCGAGACTGTCATCGCCGAAGCTGGCGCCATGAACTATATGGAGCAGGGCATTGCCTTTGAGACCCGAATGGGGGATGGTGCCGAGCCGGATCAGGGCATGATGGGCAAACTCTTCAGTGCCGGAAAACGTATGCTAACTGGCGAGTCCCTGTTTATGACCCATTTCACCAATGAGGGTGAAGGTAAGCAGAGAGTCGCTTTTGCCGCCCCTTATCCCGGCTCGGTGATTCCGGTTAACCTGGCCGAGATAGGTGGTCAGCTGGTTTGTCAGAAGGATTCCTTTTTGGCTGCGGCTCGAGGCACTCGAGTCGGCATTGCCCTGAACAAGCGTATCGGTTCGGGCTTTTTCGGGGGTGAAGGCTTTATCCTGCAGAAACTCGAAGGCGATGGCATGGTATTCGTGCACGCCGGTGGTACCGTAGTGCGTAAGGAACTGAAAAATGAAACCCTGCGTCTGGATACTGGTTGCCTGGTGGCCTTTTCACAGGGCATCGATTATGACATCGCACTGAGCGGTGGTCTTAAAAGTATGATGTTCGGAGGCGAAGGTCTGGTAATGGCAACTTTGAGCGGTTCGGGTACCGTGTGGATCCAGAGTCTGCCTTTCTCGCGCCTGGCCGACCGTATTCTTGCCCATGCGCCGAAAGCGGGTGGCTCGAGTCAGGGTGAAAATTAGGCCGTCAGGTCTGAACCTTCGAACGGTTGTCGTACCCGCTTAGGCGGGTACGTTGTTTTAGGAGGAAGGAATGAAAAAACTGTTGTTCGGAATAGTGATCGGTATGCTCGCCGGATTATGGATGGGCGCAAACCTGGGGAAAGGTCAGGCGATCTGGGAAAATCCGTTTCAAGATAATTCCCTGCAAGGACGTCTGGAGCGTAGCCAGCGTGACCTGGGTGAAGCTTTTAAAGATGGTGCCGATGCCATTCGTGATGCGGTCAAATAGGAGTAGTTATGAGTGATAACCGTCCCCAACAGTTAATACTGACCGCGTTGGTAACTCTGATTGTTACGGTCGCGATGCTGCACTTCAATGGCTACCTGCGCCATTCCTCTTCGGAAGATGGCATCATTTATGGTGGCTTCAGCATGATTATCAATGTGCCGGAAATGGATCAGTATGTATCGGCCAAGGCCGCGAAGCAGAAGGCCATCTGCGCCCAGGGCTTTTTGATGCTGGAGTCGGTGGAAGGCCCCACTAAAATTGGCCTGCTGGTAGACGAAAAACGACGGGCTATTCGCTGCGATTTCTAAGGGTAGGAATGACGCTTCGCGCAGGCTTTGGTGGAGAGGGCGGTGTCATACTGCCCCCCAGCAGAATAAGCATCTGCTCAATATCATCCCGTAGGTAATCAAAGAGTGTCACGCTTCGCGGCCGGCGCATAAAGGCAAAACTGGATTTCTGGTAGAGAGCAAGTTCTTCCAGTGGCGGCGCGTTATAGCGCCGTGCGCTGTCACCTAAGCTGAGGTGACGGGCGAGGATCGACAGGTCGACCAGGTCGAAAGGTAAACGGCTATCGCGACCCCAATGGTTGCGTTCGCGGACGGCTTCTACAAAGAGTTCATCCAGCCCCCAGAACTTGAGCAGGACCACGCCGATATCAGCTCCCACTTCGTCAAACATACGATACACCTGGGTGGGATCGTTCAGCAGTTCAGGTTCTTCATCAATATGAAGCAACAGTAACAAGTTGCCGATCTCTTGCAGCAGTCCGGCCAGCATCGCCTGGGCAGGCTCGATCACGGTACTTTGTTTGGCCAGTATCGAACAGATAGCCGCATTCTTCAGGCTGTGATGCCAGAGTTCACGCATATACTGCATCGCCAGCGGATTTCGTGGGAAAAACAGGTTCTTGATGCTGTAAGTGATAACAATATTGCCTGTAGCACTGGCTCCCATGCGCTGCACGGCTGTCATCAGGTCCATGGCTGGTGTTGGTTGGTGGTAGAGTGGTGAGTCGGCCATTTTGAGCAGGTGCCCCGCGATGGCGGGGTCGCCTTGCAGCAACTCTACCAGATCATTCAGGTGGTAATCGCTGCGCGTTAGAGTTTGGCGAATACGCAAGGAAACATCAGGCAAGCAGGGTAATTCGACTTCACCATCCAAAATGCGTTTGTACAATGTCAGGTGGTAACGACTGCCGGCCATGCTCTAATTCATCCTCTACTTCAGGGCGGCGCGGATTGTACCGCGTCGCCCTTGGAAGTGCATCAAGCAGAGAGTTCTGTTTCCCAAACAACGCTATCTGGCAAGGCTCTACCGAGTAAATCGCCATAACGTTTCTCTAACTTATCGCGTTTGATTTTAAGGGTCGGGGTTAGCATATCGTTTTCGATGTCCCAGGCTTCGTCAGAGACGATCAGGTGATCGAGTCGCTGGTGGCTTTCCAGTTCATCGTTGACCTGTGCGAGGGTTTGCTTGAGGCTCTCTTCCATCTCAGGCGTGTGAGCGCGGGTTTGCTCATTGAGCACCACAATGGCCAGAGGCTGTTTGCGTCCCGAGCCCATCACGCAGACCTGTTCGATGTCGTGGTTGCGAGCCAGTTTGCTCTCGATCGGTACCGGGGCGACGTACTTACCCTTGCCGGTTTTGAACTGCTCCTTGACTCGACCAATGATCTGCCAGACACCCTCTTTGCTGACATCAGCGCGGTCGCCGGTCCGGAACCAGCCATCGATAAAGGCATCGGCGGTGGCTTCGGGGTTACGATAATATTCGCTGAACACCGCTTCACCACGAATCAGTACCTCACCCTCATCGGAGAGCTTCATCTCGACACATTTCTGCGGCACCCCTATGGTGCCCAGGCGGTCCATCGAGAAGGGGTTGTTACCGCAGGATAAGCCCGAGGTCTCGGTCATGCCCCAACCTTCCGAGATCTTGATATCCAGCTGAGCGTACCAGCGCAGAATATCCGGCGAGATTGGTGCGGAACCGGAACCAAACAGGCGAGCCTTGTCCAGCCCCAGGGCGGTTTTTATTTTGCGTTTGACCAGGCTGCTGACCAGGGGAATCTTCAGCAACAGTTGCAGTTTTTTCTGTGGTAGCTGGGCCAATACCTGAGCCTGGAACTTGGTCCATAAACGAGGAACCGAGATAAACAGGGTTGGACTGGCGTGCTTGACGTCGTCGATGAAGGTTTCCAGCGACTCGACAAAATAGATCTCAATCGGTGAGTACAGGGTCATCAGTTCAACGACACAGCGCTCGGTAATATGAGCCAGTGGCAGATACGACATGGTGGAGTCGTTGGGCTGATGCGGAGTCAGGTTGGCCGAACAATAGGATGACGAAGCGATATTGCGATAGTTCAGCACTACCCCCTTGGGTAAACCGGTGGAACCAGAGGTGTAGACCAGGGTAGCAGTCTCTTCGGGCTGGGGCTCATGGACGTTTTCCAGCGGTTCATACTGGCTTAACCAGTCGCTCCAGGATTCCTTGCAGGGCAGGGTGGGATAAGGATAAGCGATGGTTAACAGGTGGTCGGGAATGGCTTCGCGTCCGGCATCCTGACCATCGAGTTTGCCGATAAAAATGGCTTTGGCTTCGCTGTGGGCAAGAATATGACTGATCGTCTCTACCCCAGCAGTGGCATAGATCGGCACACTAACCATTCCTGCCATCATGATGGCGAAGTCAGTGATAAACCACTCGGCGCTGTTTTTGGCAAAAATCGCGATACGGTCGCCAGGCTCGAACCCTTGAGCTTTAAGGCCGGCAGCAATCCGCCGTGCCTGTTGATCCACTTCAGCCCAGCTCAGGGTACTCCACTGGCGGTTACGGGGCTGGTGCAGATAGGGTTTGTCGGGGTGGCTGGCAACGTTGTGGGCTAGTTGCGCTAACGGAAGTCGATAGTCCATGCAAAGCTCTCTGTTATTGTTTTTTGAATGAAGCGTCAAAACGCCTTATGCCATTGCAACAAAGGATTTGCCCTACGGCAAGTGTTGTAACAGAACTATTCGCTCGGTGAATGGTGCACAGCCACACTTTGGTTATAATTGGCCCCCCTTGAAGGGGATAGCGACACATGGGAGTCGAGAAGATGATGAGAAAGGTGCAGATGGAACCGCAATGGCAAGCCGTATTGCAGGGAGAATTTGAACAGCCCTATATGCAGCAGCTGCGCAGTTTTCTGGTTGAGCAGAAGCACCAGGGGAAAACCCTCTATCCCAAAGGTGAAGAGATCTTCAACGCCTTTAATACGACGCCCTTTGATCAGGTTAAAGTGGTGATTTTGGGCCAGGATCCCTATCACGGAGAAGGGCAGGCCCATGGTCTGTGCTTCTCCGTACTGCCGGGCGTGCGCATTCCTCCCTCATTAATCAATATCTACAAAGAGCTGCAGCGGGATCTGGGCGTACCTCCGGTTGCACATGGCTACCTTATGCCCTGGGCGCGTCAGGGCGTGTTGCTGCTTAACTCGGTGTTGACTGTGGAACGGGCCCAGGCCGCTTCCCATCAGAAACAGGGGTGGGAAACCTTTACCGACCGCGCTATCGCCGAACTGAATTCACGCAGGGAAGGTATCGTGTTTATGCTTTGGGGCAGTTACGCCCAGCGTAAAGGCGCCTTTATCGATGAAACCCGGCACCTGGTGCTGAGAGCACCCCATCCTTCGCCCCTGTCCGCTCATCGCGGGTTTATCGGTTGTGGGCACTTTTCTTCGGCCAATGCCTGGCTGGAACAGCAGGGTTTAGGCCCTATCGACTGGCAGTTGCCCGCTTCCCCGGAGGCGTTTGGCGACCCCTGAATGACGCTCGCTATAACCACCAGGTAGACCTGTCGCTGAAGGCGACAGGTGAGTGGGTTACTGGCTGGTCAAGCCGGGTTGCCTCCGGTAGCCTGTAGCCTGTTTTCCTATTGGCCGTCGACTCGATGTTGCAGATCCATCATTCCAATTTTGCCGAATTGCATCAGGCCCTGATTGCGGATCTGATTCGCGAACAGCCGCTGCGTGATCCCCTGGCCGAAGAGCTGGTATTGGTGCAGAGCCCAGGTATGGCGCAATGGCTCAAATTGGGTTTGGCGAATCATCTGGGTATTGCCGCCAATATTCGGTTTCCCCTGCCGTCCAGCTTTATCTGGCAGCTGTTCACCCGGGTTATTCCGGATATGCCAAAGGAATCTGCCTTTAACAAGGAATCGATGGGTTGGATGCTGATGAACCTGTTGCCGCAGCATTTGTCGCAACCGGAATTTGAACCCCTGAGGGGGTATTTGGAAGAGGACCAGGGACAACGTAAACGCTACCAGCTGGCGATGAAAGTGGCCGACATATTTGACCAGTATCTGGTGTATCGTCCGCAGTGGATCCTGGCCTGGGAAAACAATCAGCCAGGCACTGACTCTGTTATAGAGCAACCCTGGCAACCCATTCTCTGGCGCGCACTGGTGGCGTACAACGCACAGCTTGGCGGCAACAGTGCCCACCGCGCCAACCTCCATCAACGGTTTATTCAGGCGCTTAAAAGCGAACGATCGCTGGATCTTCCCCAGCGCCTTTTTATCTTTGGTGTGTCGGCGTTGGCTCCCCAGTATCTCGATGTACTGGTGCAGCTGGGACAACGTTGCGATGTGCATATTATGCAGCTGAACCCTTGCCGGCATTATTGGGGTGACCTGCTTGATGCGGCCCACCCCCCCTGGCTCGAGCAAGCCGGTGGTGAAGGTACCTTGTCGAATCCGCTGTTGGCCTCCATGGGTAAACTTGGTCGTGATTATCAGGCGCAGTTGCACGCCATTGATCCTGAGCTTCAGGTCAATCAGGGGGAGCATTTCGTCGATGTGCCAGAAGATAATCTGTTGCACAGTATCCAGCGAGACCTGCTGGATTTAAACAATCGCGGTGAGCTGCCGCCGGCGACTCCCTTACCCGATAACAGCCAGCATAAAACACCGCTGGCATCGGATGATCATTCCCTGGAACTGCACAGCTGTCACAGCCCCATGCGTGAAGTGCAGGTTTTGCACGATCGTTTGTTGGCGCTGTTCGATCAGGATACCTCATTACAGCCGCGGGATGTTTTGGTCATGGTGCCCAATATTGATCAATACAGTGCGGCCATCCACTCGGTGTTCAGTGCTGGCGTCGGGGATGCTTGCCGGGCCCATGAGATACCGTTTTCGATTGCCGACCGGGGCGTGCAGCAGGAAAATCCGTTATTAGTGAGTTTTTTTCAGTTGTTGCAGTTGCCGGGTAGCCGTTTTGAAGTGACCAGCCTGCTCGATATTCTCGAAGTTCCGCAGATTATGCAGCGATTTGATCTGCAACAACATGAGTTCGATGAACTCAGGGAATGGATTCGGGCCAGTGGCATTCGTTGGGGGTTGGATCAGCAGCAGATGCAGGGCGCGGGTTTTTATCCCCAGTATCAAAACAGCTGGCATTTTGGTTTGCGCCGGTTGTTATTGGGGGTCGCCCGGCGAGAACGGGAAGGCAGCTTTGCCGACATCCAACCCTTTGACGGTATAGAGGGACTGGGCGCCCAGAAACTGGGCAAATTAATAGAATTTCTGGAACAGCTGAATCGCTTGCAACAGAGCCTGAATAGCGAAGCAACCGCGCTACAATGGATGCAACGTTGCCATCTGTTGTTGAATGACTTTTATGTATCCGACTCAGATGCTGAGTACAGTTTTCGCGTAGTACGACGAGCGCTGGAGCAATTGGTGCGGCGCCTGGATGAGCTTGGCTTCGAAGAACCCTTGACCCCTGAAGTGTTTGTCGATCATCTGCAGGGTGCTTTGCAGGATGATGGTAACTCCCAGCGTTTTCTTGCCGGACAGGTGAATTTTTGCACATTGATGCCGATGCGATCGATTCCGTTTCGCATCGTTTGCCTGTTGGGTATGAATGACGGTGCTTACCCCAGATCATTGCCTCCAATGGGGTTCGACCTGATGGCCCTGCAACCGCGTTTGGGTGACCGGTCGCGGCGTGACGATGACCGTTACCTGTTTCTGGAAGCCCTGCTGTCGGCGCGAGAAAAACTCTATATCAGCTATGTGGGACGTAATATTCGTGACAACAGTGAACGGGTGGCCTCGGTCCTGGTCAGCGAGTTAATAGAATATTGCCAGCAAGGTTTTGTGGCCCAGGATCACAAGCATTTGAGTCATGCCGAGAGTGCCAAACAATTACGAGCACGCCTGCAATATGAGCATAGTTTGCAGCCCTTCGGCCTCAATAATTATATTCATACATCATCGCCAGACCAGAGTCTTGAGAATCAAGCTCTTGATCATCGTAGCTATGATGCCCGCTGGTTCAGTGTGGCCAAAAAACTGTTCGACTATCAGCGTTCGGGTATCGCTTCGAGCTTGGCGAGCTTCTGTGATGTTCCCTTGCCTGCGCCGGAAGGGGAGGACGGGAATGAGCTGGCTGAGGCCAATGAGAAGGCATTCGATCTGGCCCAGCTGAGCCGCTTTTTTGAAAACAGTGCGCGTTATTTTTTTAACCAGCGGCTGAGGGTTTACTTCGATGATTTGCACCATCTGGAAGAGGATCATGAGCCCTTCGAACAGGACAACCTGCTTCGATACCAGCAATGCTCCGCATTGGTAGAGCGGTATCTCAAAGGTGAACCCGTTGAGCCCTGGCGACAACAGTTACAGCTGTCCGGCGCCCTGGCTCATGCCGGATTTGGGCGTTTGCAAATGAAAGCCTGGGAAGCTCGGGCTGCGTCGATCAGCGAAGCCGTATTGTCGTTGCGTCAGGGGCAGGAACAGAGTCAAACCCTTGAGTTGGTACTGCCGTCGGGGCGCCTGACCGGTCGTATTAACCACCTGTTTTTACCCAGTCGATTACTGCTATGGCGCGCGGGTTCCTTAAGAAATGCCGACAAACTGCGTCTCTGGTTGCATCATTTGCTGATCAACGCTTGCGGTACGCCGACCGAATCCTATCTGGTGGCAGTCGATAAACGAGCCCACTTTGCGGCCATAGAATCTTCCGGCTGGGCAGCGCAACAGCTGGAGACCCTGGTGCAGTTATTCCGGCAAGGGCAACAGCAGCCTCTGAGTTTACCATTGGGGGCGGCGATGGCCTGGGCCGAATCGATACACCGGGAAGCGGGAGAGGAACAGGCCTGGCAAAAAGTAGCAACCGCCTGGGCGAGCAATAACTTTACCTCGGGTGATGATTCGGACCCTTATTGGTCTCGCCTTTATTCTGGGGTTGAAAATCTGCGTCAGAGTCAATTTACTGCTCTGTCGGAAACCCTGCTCATTCCTCTGTTGCAGAACCTGAATGTGGAGAAAAGCTTATGAACACTCCACTGAATCGGCAGCAACTCGACCCTTTGAATTTGCCATTAACCGGGGTGCAACTGATCGAAGCCAGTGCGGGCACGGGCAAAACCTTTACCATCACTTTGTTGTACCTGAGGGCCCTGTTGGGTGTCGGTCGCGAAACCGCACTCAATGCCGATAGCATTTTGGTGGTGACCTTTACCGAAGCGGCCACTGAAGAGCTGCGGGACCGTATTCGCAAGCGTATTGTTGAAGCGCGTCAAGCGGTGCTGAGCGGTGAGTCAACTGATCCGGGCCTGACGGCTATCCTGCAGGCTTCACCCTTTGATGATAGGGAAATCGCCTTGCGCCTCGAGCAAGCAGCCCGTCAGATGGACGAGGCAGCTATTTATACCATCCATGGATTTTGTCATCGCATGTTGACCCGAAATGCCTTCGAGAGCGGCATGCTGTTCAGTAGCGAATTCACCATGGATGATAGCCTGATGAAACTGCAGGCGATCAATGATTTCTGGCGTAGTACTTTTTATCCCCTGGACGATGATCTGATAGAGGTTGTTCAAGCCCATTGGAAAACTCCCCGCAGTTTGCTTAACAGCATTGACCATATGATTAATGCTCATGAAGTAATGATTATTCCTGAGTCGGAAAACGATGATTTGCAGTCGGTTCATGGGGCTTATCGTCAGCAGCTGTTGCGCTTCAAAGCCGATTGGCAATCCGCCGGGGATGATCTCTTTGTTGTGATTGATAGCTCTGGTATCAAACGCAATCCCTATAACAAAACCAATCTGCCAAAGTGGCTGGCAGCGGTGAATGACTGGGCAGCTTCCTCGTCCTTGTCGCTCCCTAAGGAGCTGGAAAAATTTTCGCAATCGGTATTGAACGAAAAAACCAAACAGGGAGGGGTTCCTCCTGCCCACTCGGTGTTTGCTTCTATCGATCAATTGCTGGTTGACCAGCCGCCTTACCAGTCGATAATTCAGCGGCGTGCGCTGAATTTTGTCAGTGAGCATTTGCAGCAACAAAAACAGCAGCGAGCCTTGTTGTTACCCGATGATTTGCTGAGCCGTTTTGCCAACGCCCTCAGCGGTGAGCGTGCTGATCTTTTGGCAGCACGGGTTCGCGAACTTTTCCCCCTGGCCTTGATCGATGAGTTTCAGGATACCGATCCCCAGCAGTACCAGATTTTTGACCGGCTTTATGGTCATCAAGGTGCAGAGGGAACCGCTTTGTTGATGATCGGAGATCCCAAACAAGCGATCTATAGCTTTCGTGGCGCCGATATTTTTACCTATATGAGCGCCCGTCATCGTGTGGATGGCGCCTATAGTATGAGCACTAACTGGCGATCTACCCAGGCCATGGTGGATGGCGTTAATGCCCTGTTTCGTTTTTCCCGGAGCCCCTTCGTTTACCAAAACGAAATTACCTATGACCAGGTTAGTGCCGCAGGTAAAGCCGATAGCAAGCCTTTGCGAATTGACGGGCAGGTACTCAAGGGATTAACAATCTGGCAGCATCCTTCGGGGGATGATGAAGTCAGTGCCGACGAGATTAAACAGGTGTTTGCCCGATCGACAGCGCTGGAGATCAGCCGCTTATTGAATGCTGCCTACGCCGGGGACACCAGTATTGGTGATGGAAGTGATGGCGAGCGCGCTTTGCAACCGGGTGATATTGCCATTTTGGTGCGCTCCCGATTCGAGGCTGCGACGGTTCGATCCGCTCTGGCCCAGCAACAGATCGATGCGGTGTTTCTCAGCCGGGACCGGGTCTTCGAAACTCGAGTAGCGCAAGATCTGTATCGCTTGTTGCTGGCGGTCAATGATCCCTCAAATGAGCGGCAATTCAATGCCGCACTGGCCACCGGGCTGTTGGGTTACAGCGCAGGCTATCTGGATCAATTGTCCCGCAATGAACAGCGTTGGGAAGCAACCCAACAACATTTTCTTGACGCCAGGGAGCAGTGGTACAAGAGCGGTGTGCTCCCCATGTTGTACCAGCTGATGCGCAAGCTGGAGATCGCCGAGTCTCTCATTGCCCGTGACGCGGGGGAACGGGACCTGACCGATCTTTTGCATCTGGGCGAGCTGTTGCAACAAGCGAGCATGGAGGTTGAAGGTGAGCACGGACTATTGCGCTGGTTCGCGCAGCAGCTTAGCGAAGAAGGCGAAGCCGGTGAAGCACAGCAGCTGCGTCTGGAAAGTGATCGCAAACTGGTCAAAATAGTGACGATCCATCGCAGTAAAGGGCTCGAATACGGCGTCGTTTTTGTGCCTTTTATCTGTTGTTACAGCGAAACAAAAAGCACCCGATACCACAAAAACGGGCAAAGTATCTGGGATCTTGCCGGTAGCGAAGAAGCGGTCGAAAATGCTCAGCGTGAGCGCCTCGCAGAAGATCTGCGACTCCTCTATGTGGCCCTGACCCGCGCCATTCATGCTTGCTATATAGGAGCTGCTAACCTGAAAGGCCGACAGCCCGTGCGACTGGCCGGCAGTGCTTTTGGTTATCTTCTCAATAGCTCGGCGGCGGGCACCCTGGAAGGTGATGGTATGACTGGCCAGCTGCAGCGTTTGCAACAGCAAGCGGTGCAATGGTATGGACAGGGCGCGGTGCACCTTGCCCCTGCACCACTGGACAGCTGTTCACCGGTGATACCGCCAGAGCCTGATTTGCCGGAGCTCGAGCTGCGCAGTTTTCGCGGGCAGATTGCCCGTGATTGGCGAATCGGCAGTTATTCGGCTCTGTTGACCCCTCATCGTTCCACGCGAGCCGAATTGCCAGGTTATGCGGTGGAGCTGCAGGATGAGTCGATGGACCAGCCTGTAACGGCGCTGTCCCCTGTTGAAAGCCTGAATGCCTTCAGCTTCCCCCGCGGCGCTGAAGCCGGTACCTTCCTGCACGAACTGTTTGAAAATATTGAATTTGATAAGGCGAATTCAGAGTTACTGGCGCCGATGCTATTGTCCCGACTGCAAAGCGAAGGTTACGATTCTGATTGGCAAGAACCTCTGAGTGACTGGCTATTAAACGTATTGTCGAGCCCCTTACCGGAATTTGATGAGTCATTCTCACTAAATTGTCTAGGTACTGACAAGATGCGAGTGGAGATGGAGTTCCTGATTCCGGTTTCTCGACTCGATGCTTCAGCGCTAAACCAACTGTTGAAAACCTATTCCCACTTGCCGACGGAGGGCTTGCCGGCGCTTGCTTTCAATCGTCTCAAGGGTATGCTCAAGGGCTTTATTGACCTGGTGTTTGAAGCCGATGGTCGCTATTTCGTGCTTGATTACAAATCCAATCATTTGGGCGATAGTCTGGCCGATTACTCGCCGTTGGCGTTGCAGCAGGCAATGCTCGAGCACCGTTACGACTTGCAGTATGTTCTCTACACCCTGGCCTTGCATCGTTACCTTAAAACCCGATTGCCCGATTACTGTTACGAGCAACATTTCGGCGGCTGCTATTACCTGTTTCTGCGAGGCATGGCCGATGGTAGCGGACAACAGGGGGTTTACTTTGATAAACCGGATCAGCGTTTGATTGAAGCACTGGATGCGCTGTTCGAAGGAAACAATGGCGCAGGAGATGCAGATGTCTGATGCTCTGAACGCCCCCATTTATCCCGACTCCGAACTCTATCGGGGGTTGCTTGCGTTGCGTCAGGATGAACGAATAAGCCCCCTCGCTTGGCATTTTGCCAACTTTCTTGGTGAGCTGGAGACCGAGGCCGACGATACGCTGCTGCTGGCCTCGGTTTTGCTCAATCATGAGCTGGCCAAGGGTAATGTGTGCATCGATCTGCGCAGCATCGCCAACGATTGTGGCTTGCCATTGTCGAGTTGGCCTGCCGTGGATATTTGGCGCGATAATCTGGCCTGCCTTTCCGTGGTGTATTGCGTTCAAGGTGGCTGGCAGCAGGCCCTGGATGCCGATCCGATTCAACAGCCTCTGGTGCTCGATGGCTACCGGTTGTATCTCAATCGTTACTGGTATTATGAATGTGCGTTGGCGTCTGATCTGTGCCAGCGTGCCGGTGCATCGGTCGATATTGATGCGGAACTATTGCAATCTTCCTTGCAGCGGCTGTTTGGACAGTCGCAACCGGGGCTGGATTGGCAGCAGGTGGCGGCTGCCCTGAGTGCCAGTCACCGCTTCAGTGTGATCAGCGGTGGACCCGGCACCGGCAAGACTACTACGGTGACCAAACTGCTGCTGGCCATCAGTGAGCAATATTTTGTTAACGAAGGTCGGGAACCGCGCATTCGATTGGCAGCACCCACCGGTAAAGCGGCCGCACGCCTGAATGAATCGATCAAACAAGCCAAGGCCAGGTTAAGGGTATTGCCCGAGCTGACAGAGCTTTCAGAATTGTTATCGGCGATCCCCGAAGAAGCGGTTACCCTGCACCGATTGCTGGGCTGGCAGGGCCACGGTGGGCGTTTCCGTTATGGCCGGGATAATCCCTTGTTGATTGATCTTCTGGTGCTCGATGAAGCGTCGATGGTGGATCTGCCGATGATGTCTCATCTACTGGAAGCCCTGCCCGATGATGCCCGGTTAATTCTTCTGGGTGATCGTGATCAGTTGGCCTCAGTGGAAGCGGGCAGCGTGCTGGGCGATATTTGCGGCGAGGGTTTGCCGGCCTATGATGCTGAGCAATGGTCACAATTGGCCAGCCTGTGTGGACAGCCGGAATTGGCGAAGAGGTCCTCGAACACACCTCATTTTAAAGCCGGGCCCTCCATCGCTTCTGATGACCCTGATACGAACATGGAACCCTTGTCGCAACAGCAATTATCATTAGAACTATCGGTAGCCGATCCTGAAAGCAAAACCTTTGGGTCGGCGCATAACACGACAAGCATTCATAACAGCATTGCCCTGTTACGTCACAGCTACCGTTTTTCGGATAACAGCGGTATTGGGTGTCTGGCACAAGCGGTAAACGACGGAAATGCCACGACAGCCCGGCAGCTGTTGACGCAACCACCGGATGACCTGGAACGCTTTGCGATCAGTCGTCAGGGGTATCAGGCAATGTTGGCCCGGGCGGTTGAGGGATACCGCAGTTACCTGCAACCCCTGGTGGATGCTGTGTCGAATCCCAATGTCGAACACGATCCCGCCTCCGTGTTGGCAGCGTTTTCCGGTTTTCAGTTGCTGTGCGCTTTGCAGCAGGGAGATTATGGTGCCGAGGGTTTGAATGAGCGCATTGAACAGGCACTGCGCCAACAGGGCTTGATACGGGATGATGGGCTTTGGTACCCCGGGCGACCTATTATGATTACTCGCAATGATTATGGCATGCGTCTGTTCAATGGTGACATTGGGGTCGCCATGCCCGACCCGCACAGAGGCGGTGAAATTCGGGTCTGTTTCGAAGGTGCCCTGGGCGCTTTGCGCTGGATTACCCCGGGCCGTTTGCCGCAACATAGCACGGTGTTTGCCATGACAGTGCACAAATCCCAGGGCTCGGAGTTTGATCATCCATTGCTGGTGTTACCGCCTGAGCATTCGCCGCTGATCAGTCGGGAACTGCTCTATACCGGCATTACTCGAGCGAGGAAACAGCTGGGTCTTCTGATCAGTGATGAGGTGCTGGAACGCGCGCTTCGCACTCGTACCCATCGAGTATCCGGCCTGGCCGAACGTTTGTGGGGTACGGTTTGACAACGGCGCCACTGGTCGGCGAAGGTCTGATCTGTTGAGCTTACTCTTTTGCAGCCCGGGCGCCGTTCGCTAATCCAGGGTTCTGTTGCGATACCTGCACGTCGATCCGCTGCGCTGCTACCCGGTAGCGGCCCAGGGCCCGGCATTGAAGGGTCAGCAGGTAAGCAAATTCGCTACAGAGTGCCGCGCCGCAAATAAGGGTTGGCAGCGGTGCTATGGTTGCAGTTAACAGAGTCAGTAGAGCAAACAGGTGCAATGCCAATAATCGTTGTCCCTGCTGCTGGGCGATCAGTTCGTGCATTTTGGGCAACAGGGCGAAGGCCTCGAAGCAGGTGCCGCATCGCTGTTGCAAATGCAGGTAGAGAAGAAAGGCACAGATTTTCAATAGCATGCCGATCACAACGCTAAGAATCACGCCGTACAGCAGCAATATAAAAGCGAAGGATTCGGGCACCCAGCCCCAGACACTCAGCCAGAAGCCGAAGCAAGCCAGCATCAGGCAAGTCGCCGCCAACTGCCAGGCGCGCAGTGTGGCATCAGCCACGCGACGACGCCGACGGGCGAGATTCCCTAAGAGTCCACTGGCCAACAAAAGGCTATAAACACTCAGCAATAGTTCAAACCAGGGCACTGGGGACCAACCTTGAAAGAAGCCCAGGCCAATCAATAACAGTATCAACACCGGGGCGCTGAATTGTTGCACTCGTGTGGGCACAGCTGGTGCGGTGTGGAACATCGGCACCACCTGATACGCCACGGCCCCGATCAATAACAGGCACCATCCCAGAGTGCCCCAAAGCGCGTGCAGGTCGGTCAGACGTCGATCAAGCGGGAACTGTTGTGGCAGGCTCCAGCCCAGCAATTGCCAGCAGCCCAATAGCAAAGTGATGCCCAGGGCGAGTAAGGCCCAGCTGGCTTGCCTGAGCGTGGCATTACTGCGGATGTGGCAGACGATGGCCGGTAGATAACTGGCCATGGCGACCAACAATGCACAGGGCAGGAGTAACATCGCGATCCAGAGTGCCGTTTTACCCAGTGGCGTGCCCAGCACCCAGAGGCCGACGCTTAATGCCAGAGTCCCCAGGCACAACAGTGGATGAATCAGGGCCGCGCGCAAGTGAGGTTGCTTTACCGGCTCGGCGCCCACCACGGGCAGGATCTGGAACAATGCGCCCAGCATCACCATCATAATGACGCCTAAAGTTATTAGGTGAGTGATGCTCAATAATTCCGGAGACCAGCGATTACCCAGGCCATTTCCTGACGCGGCGCCAGGCATCAAGACCAGCGCGATGCCGGCCAGTGCGCCAAAGAGGCTGGCGCTGATAAAGAAGCGAAAGGGTACCGATAGCGGAGGGATATGATCAAAGTCGAGGCCGGCGGTATTCATAGCTCGATCAACTTCTGACACGTTTGGCTGCTTGGTTGATCATGCGGGTTCCAGATCAGTATCCAATACTGTGCCAGTGGGGGTGGGCAAGGCAGATGGTCTTGCTGGGCGCTGCTTAGCCTGGCAATTTCGAGACAGCAGTAGCTCAGTCCTAATCGGTTCAGTAATGCCCACAAGGGGCGAGGCTCGCGGTGGTGCCAGACCTGTAACCAGTCGCCCTGGTTGAGCCTGGGCAGTTGTTCGACGATCCGCTCCCAGGGTTGCGGGGGCTCCAGTTCACTAAGATCGAGCAGGATCGCGGACATGGGGGGCAGTATTACTGGCCGGTCATCTGTTGCAGGGTCGCTTCGGTGTCTGGAAGTGTGCGATCGGCCATCGGGTAGAGGATCTGCTCCTCTTTCATATTGTGCTGCTGCATCATCACCATCAGGGTTTCGCTACCACCGAGAAACTGCGCTTTGTCTTGCGCGGCCAAAGCCGTATTGATCTCCTCCAACAGGGCACGCATCTGTTGATGCTCCATACGCATCACGGCCGTGGGGCCTCCACTCATACCCGAGGCGGCTTCAAAGGCAGGAAACAAAATCTCCTCCTCGATTCTGAAATGCGCCTCCAGGGCATCGGCAAAGATTTTCCAGGCCTGATTGGTCTGCTCCCATTGACCGGCATTGGCATGATTCTCGGCGTCGCTGAACAGTTCGTCGCAATGACGATGGTCGCAGCTCATGTGATCGGTGATGCGGGTCATGGTTGGCTCCGGTGAATAACGAAAGGACATTGTGAAGGATTGCCGGAGCCGCCGACATTGATCAATATCAATTCACTGGATTAACCAGGGGTTAAATCCAGGTAGCCTCAATACTCCAGAAGTTTGCCTCCCTGGCGAAACGCCAGCGAATGGTCACCGGCAATTTTGGCCAATGTATGACCCGGGCGGGTCATCTTATCTCGGCGTCGAGCAAACATCAGGCCGCAGGTTTTAGCGTAGACGGGAACCCGCTGGTTCTGGTGATCTTCGCCATAAGGGTTGATGATCCAGGCGACTCGCTCACCTTCTTCGACATAGTCTCCGACCGCTTTACAGTACTCGACCAAACCGGCCAACGGCGCCTTGACCGCATCAAGACCATCCAGTGGCGTGCCTTGGGTGAGGGGTGTGGGCGCATCGGGTGTGCCGGCCAGAACGCCTTTTTCTTGTAGGAACCCATAAAGCCCCCTGGCGTCGGCCTCGGCCAGCTCGGTTTCAATATCGGTGCGACCGCGAAACTCTATGGTACAGGCGAAACAACCACTGTTGATGGGATGCTTGGGAAACTGTTCCTGTAATTGCCACCAGGGGGCGGCATTGGCATCGTCGAAAGGAGCCCCTTCGGTTGACTCTTCCAGCAGTAATACCGGGGCGCCGATGAATGCGGCTAATTCAACAGCCTGCTGTTGATGGCGACGATTGGCATACAGGTGCAGGGTGGCTTCGCTGTCACAGTGTAGATCGAGCACGATATCCGCTTGCAGGGAGAGCTCCAGCAGGCGTTGTTTCAGCAGTTCGGCTTCCAGCTGAGGGCTCAGATCATCCAGACATTCCCGCAGGCAATTACGGACCAGACGGGCATTTTCGATGCTGTCTGAACCCAGCAAGGGTGCCAGTTTCGGAATGGCCATCGGAGCCAGGCGGGGGAAGTTGCGGTTAAAGTTACCGCTGTAATCGAAATCGAAGCGGCCAATGGTATAACCGTTCAAATGTTGGCCCAAGCCGATCGGATTGGCCACGGGCACCATAATAACCGTCCCCTGAAACTCGCCCCTAGCCATGGCTTCATCGAGCAGAGGTTCGAGGTAGTGCAGACAATGGATGCCACCCCATTCATCCGCGTGCAATGCGGCTTGCAAATACACCGTTGGACCTTCTTCACCTTGCCAGCGGATCACCTTCAGCTTGCGTTCGGTGCCCAGGGCAGGAGATAGCAGTGGCAGGTGCTCGATCGTTTTACTCATAGGGTCGCTCCACAGGCAAGAGAGTCAGGGCTCATTCAGCAGCGAACTATAATACATGGGAGCCAGGCTGGCAGTCGCGGTCGGCGATGATGCCGCCTGGACAAAGGTTTTGGCCTGAAAAACCAAATTCAGAGGATTTCACAAGGTCATTGAAGACGCATGAACCATCAACAGAGTGTTTCGATTGAACAGCTCCAGCAGCGACTGACAGCCATCGATGGTCAGGGTTATAAAGCCTACAAACGAATTGCCGGCCGTTATGTTCTGGCCGAGTTTGAATTGAGCATTGATCATGTTCAGGGCGATCCCTTTGCCGACCCGAGCCGTTGCAGTCTGCATATTGATTCCAGTGTGTTGCCCATTCCGCAGGCCCTGATGGTTAGCGAGGCACAGCGGACAGCGGTAGAAGATTTTCTGGGGCGTCGGCTTTCCTGGGCCATGAACGCTCATCGCACCCGGGTCAAGGGGTCGGGTAACAGTGGCCTGATCCACATGGCCCAATATGGCCAACAGGTATTGAAACGCAATGCGGTGATTGTGCGCCAGGACTGCGTGGAAATTCGTTGTCAGTTAGGGTTGCCCGCCCATGGCCGGCGGGTGGCTGCAGCCCAGGCTTGTCGGCTTATCTGTGAGGAATTACCGGAACTGGTGGCCAATTCCCTGCTGGCTTTTGATGGCTACCGCCATGCACTCGAGCAGCAGGTACGTTCGGTGCTCGAACAGCAACAGCTGCGTGATCAGTTAACAGAACGGGGGTTGGTTGCCTTCGTGGCCGATGGTTCTCTGTTACCCCGTGCCAGTGGTATCGATGATCGCCCGTTAGCCGATGCGGTGTCCTGGCAAGCACCCGAGACACTGGCGGTCGAACTCGTTCTGGACGATGGCACTCGAGTACGCGGCCTGGGTTTTCGTTCCGGGGTCAGCTTGATTGTGGGAGGCGGTTTTCATGGTAAATCGACTCTGTTGCATGCCCTGGAACGCGGCGTTTATGACCATATACCAGGGGATGGGCGCGAACGGGTGGTGACCCTTGCCAGCGCGGTTAAAATACGTGCGGAGGATGGTCGTTCGATTCGTCGGGTGGATATCAGCCCCTTTATTGGTGAGTTGCCGGGGGGACGCTCGACGGTTGACTTTAGCACCGACAATGCCAGCGGCAGCACTTCCCAGGCGGCCAATATCATCGAGGCGCTGGCGACCAGCAGCCGATGTTTATTGCTCGATGAAGATACCTGCGCCACCAACTTTATGATTCGTGACCGGCGGATGCAGGCCCTGGTCAGTGATGACTGCGAACCCATTTCGCCATTGGTGCAACGGGTTGGGTCGCTGCGCGGGGAAGGCGTGTCGGTCATTTTGGTGATGGGAGGCAGCGGTGACTTTTTTGCCGCCGCCGACGCCGTGGTGATGATGGATCATTACCGGCCCAGGGATGTCAGCGTGCGAGCGCGTCAACTCGCCGACCCGAGCACCATTGTTGGTCGTAGCGAACTGCCGGCGATTGGTGCCGCGGCCACTCGATTGCGTTCACTCAGCGCGACGGCCATTGCCGGGCCAGACAAGGTAAAAGCGTTCGATACTCGCCTGCTCAGGCTGGGCCATGAAGAGATTGATCTGAGCCGGGTGGAACAACTGGTGGATGAAGGGCAGCTGCTCAGTATCGGTTATCTGTTGCAGGCTTACGCCAGGGCGGTGACCGAGGCGGCCACCACAACCGACCTGGTAAGCCTGCTGGAAAGCCTGTGGCAGCACACCCGGCAACAGGGGCTCGATCCTCTACCGCCCTACGTTCAGGGGAGGCTGGCCATGCCTCGCCTGCAGGAGTTGGCGGCGGCCCTGAATCGCCTGCGCAGCTTGCAGGCCAGGTCAGGATAATAATTGGCGACTCCCAGGTGAGGGATAGCGCCGCCTTATGATTTCTCTTTTGCCATCGCTGCGACCGCTGCCAGCAAGTCCATTTCGACCAGTTCGGCTTCGATCAGCCGGGGCCCCTGTTGGGCCATGGCATCGGCGAACTGATGCCTGAAATCTGCCACTGTATTGGCGCTGCTGGCAGGTATGCCCATGCTGGTGGCCAGACCGACCCAGTCGATTATGGGGTTGCTGAGATCGAGCAAACTCCTGGCTTGTTCGGCCTGGCCGCTGGCGCCGGTACGCATCAACTCCAGATTGAGAATGCTGTAACTGTTGTTCTTGTAGATCACGATGGTGACGTCGAGATTTTCCCGAGCGATGGTCCATAGCGATTGTGGGGTATACATGGCGCCGCCGTCCCCATGCAGGCAGAGCACCTTGCGCTCGGGGGCGGCGAGGGCGGCTCCGGCGGCCACGGGTAAACCCTGGCCAATAGCACCGCCGGTGACGGTGAGTACCTCGTGGGGAGCCGCACCCTGGGTCATGGGATAAAAACCGAAACTGCCGGTTACCGCTTCCTCGGAAACGATGCAGTTTTCCGGCATCAGCTCGGCGATAACGGCACCCACGCCGATCATGCAGAGCTCTTCCCGAGGCGCTGGAGGTGTCGCGCGCTGTGCTACTTCGGGTGCCTGATGGGCGCCGAGCCGTTCGGCGAGGGCTTCCAGGGCGGCGTCCAGATCTTCATCGACGCTGGCCAATGACAACAGTTCGGTGCTCTCGTCGGTCAGTTGGCCGGGCAAATTAGGGTAGGCAAAAAAAGCCACCGGAGCCTTGGCGCCTACCAGAACCAGTTTGTCCAAGCCCTTGAGGGTAGTGATTGCCAGCTCCGCCAGATAGGGTACCGGCGTTGGTTGAAACAATCCGGCGCCGCGTTGCCAGCGAGTGGGGAAGGTTTCGCTAAAGACCTGAATGCCGAGCTTTCTGGCAATGCGTCCGGCGGCCGTCAGGCCTCGTTTGCGCAGTGCCACGCCGCCCAGCATCAAGGCATTGTTACCACCGTCTTGCAGTTGCTCGGCGATCGCCTCGATCTTTTTGTCGCTAACGGTTTCTCTAACCGGGGGTGCCAGGGGGGCACACTGCTGGTTGACGGGGGTCCAGGCAAAGTCGGCGGGCACTACCACCGACGTGACCTGGCCGGCACCCTGTTGTGACTGTTGCACGGCTTCGACGCCGCAGCGGGCCAGATCTTCGGCAGATTCGGCCACCCGTACCCAATCGCAAACGGTATTAGCCTGGCCAACAATATCGGAGGCCAGAGGCGCATCATACTGGGCATGGCTGCTGGCATGATCGCCAATCAGGTTCAGCATTGGCGTGTGGGCGCGGCGGGCATTGTGCAAATTGGCCATCGCGTTGGAGAGCCCAGGGCCCAGATGCAACATGGTGGCGGCGGGTTTGTCGGCGATGCGGCCATAACCGTCAGCAGCGCCGCTGGCGACACCTTCGAACAACACCAGTACCGGGCGCATGCCGCTGATCTTGTCCATGGCGGCCACCATCTGCATCTCCGAAGTGCCGGGGTTGGCGAAGCAGATTTCGACTCCGGCGTTGATCAGCGAAGCAAGCATCGCCTCGGCACCGTTTTGCTGATTCATGGTTGAATTCCTTTCGTCAACTGGATCTATTTAGCTCGGTTGTGCTTCGACCTGCTCTTTCTTGGCGTCTGGTCGGGTATGAGTTTCGTGGTGATCATCGGCCTGATCTTCGAGGATCATATCCGCAGCCTTGGCGCCGATCATAATGGTCGGCGCGTTGGTGTTGCCGCCAATCAGGGTTGGCATAATAGACGCGTCCACTACGCGCAACCCCTCAACACCATGAACGCGCAGGCGGGCGTCCACCACGGCCATTTCGTCGTTGCCCATTTTGCAAGTGCCCACGGGGTGATAAACATGGTTGGCCTTTTCGCGCAGGAACTCGGCGATCTCCTGGTCACTTTGCTGATCATTGCGAGGGAAGATCTCTTCGCTATTCCAGCGTTTGAGCGCCGGTTGGTTGAGCAGCTCCCGACTGATACGAACCGCCTTGACCATTGTTGCCAAATCCTCCGGATCGCTCAGCAGGTTCAGGTCGATGTCGGGATCGGCTGAGGGGTCTTTGCTTTTCAGGGTGACGCTGCCACGGCTCTTGGGACGCAGCAAGCAGTTGTGCAGAGAGAGACCACGGACAAACAGAAACGACAGGTTGCGGCCGTGATCGTCCATGGCCATGGGAATAAACTGCAGTTGCAGGTCGGGTATGGATTTGTCCGGGGTGGATTTAATAAAGCCGCCACTCTCGACAAAAATGGTGGTGAAAAAACCACGCCGTTGTTTGATGTAGCGCCATAATTCTTTGGCGGCATAGCCCCAGGATGAGGGGTGGAAGCCAAAGGGGCCGGCATTTTTACTTTTTACCACCGAGACCACATCGACGTGTTCTTGCAGGTTCTGGCCCACTCCGGGCAGTTCCATAACCGGCTCGATACCATGCCGAGCCAGCTCATCGGCTGGGCCGATGCCCGAGAGCATGAGCAGCTGGGGTGAGTTAAAGGCGCCGCCACTCAGAATCAGCTCGCGATCGCTGTACAGGCAATGGGTTTGATCCTTGATTCGTACCTCTACTCCGGCCGCGCGTTTGCCTTTGAACAGAATGCGCTGGGCGCGCGCTTCGGTGAATACCGTCAGGTTGGGCCGGTCCATGACCGGATGCAAAAAGCCCCGGGCCGCACTGCAGCGTTCGCCATTAATCTGGGTGGCTTGATAAGCGCCAATCCCTTCCTGATCCGCCCCGTTGAAATCGTCGTTATAGGGGTAACCGGCTTCTTGGCCGGCTTTGATAAAGGCTTTGCCAATCGGGTGCTCGGAGCGGCTGTTAGCGACGTTGAGGCCACCGCCAACACCGTGGAATTCGTTCTCACCGCGTTCCTGATTCTGGGTCGAACGAAAGTAAGGCAAGACCTCCTGATAACTCCAGCCTTCGTTGCCCAGCGAAGCCCAATGGTCGTAGTCCCATTTGTGGCCACGAATATAGACCATCGCATTGACCGAACTGCTACCGCCAAGGGTTTTGCCTCGCGGACAGAATATTTCCCGATTATGTTGGCTGGGCTGAGGCTTGCTGTTGAATAACCAGTTGCGCTTCTTGCTTTGCATCAGTGCCACCACACCCATCGGGCAGCTGACTGTGACCGAGTTATCCCTGGGGCCGGCTTCCAACAAACAGACGCGGGTAGAGGGATCAGCCGACAGACGATTGGCCAGGACCGAACCGGCAGAACCGGCGCCAATAATAATGTAATCGAAATGGGTGTTGTTCATGCGGAGGGCTCCGGGCGGTGGCCTGATGGCCATCTATTTATTTTTAGAGTATCTACTCTAGCAGTACTTAACCTGTTATGTTTGACCTTTTACGAATCTAATTTGACCTATTACGAACGGGGTTGAAGCCCTATTACCCCAGGAGATGCCATGTACCTGGTTCGCAGTGCCGCTTTACAAGGGTTTGAAGCGCTGGTGAGTCGTTTCGGGGCTAATCCGAGTGTGCTTCTGGCCGAACATAACCTGAGCAGTGCGTTGTTACGACAGCCCGATGCCTACCTGGCTTATCCCAGAGTTGCTGAGCTGATGGAGCAGGCCGCCATCGTCTGCGGGTGCCCCTGGTTTGGTTTTGAGTTGTCCAATGGTCAAAGCGATTCGGTGCTCAGCGAATTGGTACTGCGTGCTGCGCAAGAACCGACTCTGGCCAAGGCGATAGATTTGATGCTGAGTTATGTCCATCTGCATGCCAGCGGCATCATTACCCAACAGCGAGTCGCAGCGAATAATGCTGAACGCTGGCAGTTAGCGCTGGCTTTTGATTTCACCAGTGCCAGGGGCACCACTCAGTTAATGCAGCTCAGCTTGGGGGTGCTTTATCGCAGCCTGGTGGATCTCTGTGGCGGTACTCCGGAGCAGTATCAAATTCGAGTAAAACAGCCTCGGCACACAAAGCCTTACGATGGCACAGGGGTGCAGGGGTATCCGCCCATTGCATTCTCAAGTGCTTTTGACCTGGTGGAATTTCCGGTGGCCTGGATGACACGCGTACCCCGTCGTGACGAGCAGCATCTGAGCGATCATCTGCAAAGACGGCTCGATTACCTGGAGGCGGTCTACCCGAATGACCTGCTTCTGCAACTGCGCTATGCCATCAGTAACCTGTTGCCCAGTGGTGAATGCTCACTGAACCGCTGCGCGTCCGTCTTGGGGGTGCACCCCCGATTGTTACAAAAACGTTTGCAGCAATCGGGGCTCAGTTATTCATCGGTGCTACGGGAAACTCGCCAGCAAATTGCGTTACAGCACTTGCAGGATTCTTCTATCAGTTTGACCGATCTCGCACTTAACCTGGGCTTTGCCGAATTGTCAGTGTTCAGTCGGCGTTTCAAAACCTGGCAGGGTATGTCCCCTCAGGAGTGGCGCCGACGCTGGCGGGAACAGAGTCTCTAGGGGAAGACAGAATACTTCAACGCTGCCCTGACAGTATTACCCCGCCCTGGCACCATTGGGAATCGGGCCCTCGGGTATGGCAAGGCGTGGTGTAACGCCATCTTCGTAACCAATATCAAACAGCATACCCTGAGAGATTTCTCCAGCCATTTTCCGTTCGGGTAAATTGACCACAAAGAGCGCTTGTTGCCCCTCGATCTCTTGCGGGTTTTGCCGTTCCTGTTTAATGCCGGAAAGAATAGAGCGGCGGTGGTCACCAAAATCCACGGTTAACCGAAGCAATTTTTTGGATTTTTCGACATCGCTAACCGACACAATAGTGCCGACGCGAATATCCAGTTTGGCAAACTCTTCAAAGGTGATCTCATCTTTGATAGGGGCGGGAGTCATCGTTTTTTCCTCGTAGCAAGAATCTTACAGTCAGTTAGCGGGTGTTATTTGCAGTGCTGGATGATTGCGGTTCTAGTCGGGGTCCGTTAGCAGGCTTTCACCACTGTGCTCCTGGGCACGGATATCATCCGGGTTGCGCAGGGAGCAATTTTCCAGGGACAGGCAACCACAGCCGATACAGCCTCCCAGGTCTTCCTGCAAGGCTTTCAGTTGCTGTATACGGTGTTCCAGATCGTCATACCAGGCGCGAGACATTTTTTCCCACTGTTGTCTGGTCGGGGCTTTGTTTTTGGGTAGCGAATCCAGCGCGTTGGATATCTCCTGCAAGCTCAACCCGACTTGCTGCGCCGCTTTAATGACCGCGATACGTCGTAACACACTGCGCTGGTAGCGGCGCTGGTTGCCGGAGTTCCGGTGACTACTGATCAGGTTTTTCTGCTCGTAAAAATGCAGGGCGGAGACTTTTACACCCGACCGTTTGGCAACTTCCCCGATACTCAAATCCATTGCGCTGTCCTGCTTATAAAAAAATGTAAATAACGCTTTACCTCAACTTAAGTTGAGGTTTTAGAGTAGCACCTGATTCAGACAATGGACAGGTACCGGTGATGCCAGTGGCAAACAAAGCGCGGGAAATAGCGATGAAATCTAAAACACGACCCTATATTTCAGGTCTCTTCTTTGACGGCTTGTCCTCCGGACTGTTTATGATGGCATTGCCCTGGGTGATGCTGGCAACGCCGGGTATGGGCACCTTCGTGGCTTTGGTTGCCATGGTTTGTACCGCCAGTTCTTTTTTTGTAACACCTCTTTTTTCCACTCTGATCGATCGCCATTCGCGCAAATCGATACTGGTGGCTGTGCAAGTGATTCAGTCCTCGACCGCAGCTGGAGTCCTTGTGTTGTATACGATCAATGCCGAGTCACATTGGTGGCTGGCCGGTGCCCAGTTGGTGTTCTGGGTCACGAACGATCTGGCCTGGTCGGCCAACAGTGCTTTCACCCAGGAGAATTATGACCGGCATGAATATGGAACCATCTCCGGCTATCAGGAGATAGTTATGCAAACCACCACTCTGGGGGCGGGTGCCTTGGGAGTGTTGCTATTAACCCATTGGGGAATGATGCAGTTTGCCCTGTTTGCAGCGATTGCTTCCGGGCTGGGGGCACTCTGCTACCTTTGTACGCCCTATCGACGCCGGGTTCGTGAAAGCGAAGCCTCCACCTTTGCAAGTCAGCTGGTGCAGAGCAAAGCCATATTTTCGGCACGGCCACACTTCTATGGTTTTTTGTTGCTCTCCTCACTGTCCTATCCGGTATTAACCTTTTTGGGCAAGTTGGTGCCGGTCTGGTTCTCGGAGCAGGGAATCAGTGGAGACTGGTTCGCAGGATTCTACATCGCCTTTGGAGTCGGCTCGTTACTGACCGGACTGTTCATCGCCAGGTTATTGCGGCTGGCCTCTTTTCGCCATTTGATGCAGTTTTCCATGGCGGTTATTGCGTTAATGTTAGTCGGAATGAGCGTATCGGTAAGACCCGAATACCTGTTGTTGTTCGTGTTCGGCTTTGGCTTTTTTAATGCCCTGAACCGCATATCCGGGACCAACTGGATGCACCGCAAGGTGGATATGTCGGAACGGGGCAGAGTGAACGGTGGCATCGCGATGTTTGCTATTCTGGTGCAGAACCTGAGTTACTTGCTGATTGCCGTACTGAGCCATTATGGGCTTACGCAGTATGGTTTTTGGGTCGCGGCGTTTGTGGTGTTAACAGCGGTGGCTATGATGTACCTGTTAAATCGACGGTTGCAATCAGAAATGACCCTGGTCGTCCAAAATCCTTAATGGGTATCGAATGGATGGTCTATTCCGGAAAGGGTTTTGGGTCGAGTTTTACAATCAGGTAGCACAATACCAGCGCAGGCAGGTTGGTGGTTACAGGATTGAAGGCTTCGACCAATAACGAAGCTTTGAATATTGCAACGTAGCCTAACAGGGCTATCAACATCAGGCCGGCTACATAAACAGGAATAAGGCTGCGGCGATAAAAGATAACCAGAAGGCCCAAAATAATTTCAATGACGCCAGCAATGAGTGAAACGGTCGCAGCCTGCATACCCGTACCGGTGGCATCAACCAGTGCGACCTCGGTGGGACTTAACCAGAGGATTTTTGGCAAGAGTCCGTGATAGATAAAAATAAAACCCAGGCAGTTGCGACAAATACTGCTGATCTGTGAAAGTTCAGTGTTTGTCATCAATAAATCGTCGGTCATGGTCGGGAGTAGGTAGTGCACAATAGTCGTATTTGCCAAATAGCGCATAGCGATTGAGGGCAATTCGATCATAACACCAATCACGAATAGGGCGGGGAATAAGACGGAATAAGATGAGTAACTTCCATGGATATTGTAATTTATTCATAATACGTAGAAATGCGTCGCTTTTTGTAAAGCATTGATCGTCGGCCACATAAAGCATGGTTTCGAACTGATCGGTAGGCAGTTCGAAATGAATCAGAATCTCTTGCCCCTGCCTGGATTGCACGCTACAGAGCTTGAAGCAATGATGGCTATCCTTTTCGATAATAAAGTTGGCCCAGGCATTACAGAGCTTGCATAAGCCATCAAACAGGATAACCCGATCGCCCTTGCGAATATAAGGTGGCATTTTAATGGTTGGCATGGCGCTTCCTGTACGTGCAGTTGCCAGATTTTATAATAGACCGCGGTCGTTACCCAAGGCAGTTTTGAATGGCGTTGGCGGACAGTCAGAGCTTATTCGAATAAACAAGACTTACCCTGTAATAAGCTTGCCCTGTGGTAGTGTCAAAATCTCGGCCGAGTGCGGAATGTGATACCAGATAATGCGGTTTTCTTTTAGTAGAAATAATCCTGAACGTTGCCAACGAGTGCCGCAGGCTTGTCGATTACGAATCCCCCTGGGTAATAATCTCAGTACGCCCAGGAGCGAACGTAACCCCATAAAATGCCCGAGATTGCTATATCCCAATCCCCATTGCCCGTAGAGTTCGCGTTCGGGATCATCGATCAGATGTAACCGACCTTGGCCCCCTATGCTGTTCAGCCATCGCTTTGATGCTTTATGATCACCGTGGCTGACAATAGACACCTCTATATCGGGGTGTTCATCGGCCCAATAACGCAAGCGCTTGACGCAGTGCTCTGCAAAAGGACAACCGACATGACGTAGAAAAGCGATCATCTGTGTTGCTTTGGCAGAAGGGGGCGAGGGTAACGAGGGCGCCTTATCGCCGACGGATAATCTCCGTTGAAGCAACTGTTGTTTTGGACGGGAAAGAAATATAAAAGCCAAGAGATCCTCGAAATGGTTGTCAGGCCCCGCGAGTAAAGGAGGTCTGACAACCGGGTTATTCAGCAATGCCTAGGGCACCTCTGATTAATTCAGATGAACTCTGGCTTTCAGGCGAATCCAGAATCGCGGCACGTCTTTGCAGTAAGGTCCAGACCTTTCAAAA